>CAMCFM010000389.1 GCA_945874095.1 Candidatus Kuenenia stuttgartensis | reverse complement strand
AAATAAAATCTTGGCTTTCATTCAAAGTGGATATTAAGTTTTCTGGTTTATGGATTCCATGTTCCTCAAATCTCAGAATTCGTTATAATCCAATTCCATTTGACGACTCACCAGCACAATAGGAATGTTGCATGTCTACGGATCGAATCATCACGGAACGCGTTGTCTCGGCCATGTTTGATCAAAATGCGTATTTGGTCTGGAAGCATGGCGAAACAAAAGCCGTTGCGATTGATCCCGGGTTTGACGTCGAATCGCTCATCACCCTGATTCATTCCAATCAACTCACCCTGGCCGCCATTTGGCTGACCCACGGGCATGCAGATCATATCATCGGTCTGGAACGGTTGAAGAAGGCGTTTCCGGACGCCCCAATTGTGATCGGTGTGAACGAAGCTGCTCTGCTGACCGACCCGGAATTAAATTTGTCGTCGCCGATGGGATTCCCGGTGGTTGCTCCGAAAGCGGATCGAACCGTGGTGGATGGAGAGCAGTTTGAAGAGGCTGGGATGAACGTTCGGGTGCTTGAGATACCTGGCCACAGCCCTGGTTCCGTCGTGTTTGTGATTGAAAATCCGAAGCCAAACATTGCATTTGTCGGTGATGTGATCTTTGCAGGCTCCGTGGGTCGGGCCGATTTTAAAGGTGGAGATGGCCGGCAGTTGATTACGGGGATCCGCTCCAAGCTGTTTGCATTTCCTGACGACACACTCCTGTTTCCAGGCCATGGCCCGTCTACCACGATAGGCCGCGAGCAACAGTCCAATCCCTATGTGGGCGACGGTGTTAAGCTAGAATTCTAAGCGAATTATTCCGATTGGGCCTTGCCCAGTTCTGGAACTTCTCCGGGCAGTTCCTGAAAACTGTCGAAGCACTTCTGCATGGCGGCTTTGAGACCCTCGTAGCGGGCCGATTCGACCGTAAATTTCAGCTCGTAATTGAATCGCTTCCCAGCGAATCTCCATTCGTGAATGGTCATGGCGAATGGGCCTCGCTTGACCTCGACCACCGTTTCCAGTGCCTCAGCTCCCGAAGCTGTTTTCATGACTTTGCACGACTTCACCACACAGCCTGGCTCGGCGGCCTCGAGGTCGTCTGGCAAGGAGTCGGCGAGCTTGGCGTAATCGACTTTACCCATTTTTGTGGCCACCACCAGCATATTGTCAGCCCAGATGCCTTTGGGCACTGCGTTGGCATAGAGCAGGGCGGCTTCGTTGGGGGCGAGCAGGGGGGCCCACTTTTCGGGCAGATCCACGGCGAAGTGAAATTCAGTCTGGATCCAGCGGTTCGTCGGTGCCCCGTTGACTTTGGCTGCACCTGAGTCGGGTGTGGAGTATTCGGTGGATGCGATCACCTGCTCGAATTTCTTTCTGGCCAGGGCCAGCGTTTCGTCCTCAACATTCAGGACATATCCATAAAGGTGATTCCCACGAATGATCCGCACGGTAATTTCGTGCCAGATTTCGCCATCAGGGAGCCGAAATTCCCACACCGTTTCCAATCGTTCCGGCATCCCCAGAGCCGATTTCGGCATGACTTCATTTCGAACGAGATTTCCTTTGCGATTGCCTCGCTTGGCGTTGGTGTCGATTCTGGTGCGATATTCGTCAAGCGATTCCGGAGCGATTGCCAGTTCAAGGGCCATGATTCCAGGCCTGTCCGGGAATTTCGGCTGCGGAATCTGGCAGACAAAAACGTACTCGTTTTTCTCTTGCTGAAGGATCGGCCATGCTTTTGGCAATGGGCTGGTCACTCCATATCGAGGGCTCTGGAAGACTTCGCTTGATGCAGATTTTGAAGTGTCTGTGGGATTCGCCTGGCTCAGTGCCGAACGCATGGCCATCGGCGTGCAGAATGTGATGATCAAGGCGATGAGGCAAGTGGAACGTGGCATCAAGCGGGTCTCCGGGTGGGTTCGAGTCAGACCATTGTAACCGATTCGTCTCTGTAAAAGACACGCCAGAGATTGGTTGGGATAGTTCTAGACGATCATTCTGCAACAGGTTAAGCTGCCTGTAACAACACAGGATCAGGAATGCAAAGAAGGAGGCAGGCGTGCCAGTGCCAGAATTAAAGAGTCAGAATTCGATTCCGGAAAATGCCCAATCGACTCCTCAAATCACTGTCGGATGGGTGGCATACACCCGCCGGCGAATCATGGCAGGACTTTTTGCGGCACTCCCATTATTCATCACAGCTTGGATTCTTGGCTTTATTTACAACTTGATGATCTATTCCGTGCTGAACCCGTTACGAAATCTGATCCTGGGCGTATTCGGATTGACGCCCGACAAAGATGCACCCTGGTGGTGGCAGATGGCTGTGGCGCCTGGGCTGGTGATGATCCTCTTAGGATTGGTCTTATTCTTGCTGGGCGGGTTGGCCCAATCCCGGATTTATCGTTCGATTGACTGGCTGTTCCGAAATATGCCGATCGTAAAGACTGTCTACGACGCAGTATCGGGCTTTATGAAAAGCCTCAGTCAGTCCGGTTCCAGCGCCAGTAAATTCGAGAAGGTCGTCCTATTCAATTTCCCCAACAGTCGGGTGAAAAGTCTCGGATTTGTCACTGGAACTCTGGTAGACAAGCAGACGGGCAACTCGATTTATGCCGTCATGCTGCTCACGGGAGTCATGCCGCCCACTGGCTTTACGTTGTTCGTGCCGGTGGAGGATGTCATTGAAATCGACTGGACTCCCACCCAGGCCATTCAAGCCATCGTTTCAGGTGGAATCAGCATTCCGGATCAACTTCGATTTGAATGAGCGGATGCCGATCAGGAGGCAGTTTTCTGACTCTGACTTTGTTTGGCCTCAGGAATTCGCACAATCTCCAGACGTTCTTCTGTGGTATGGCCTTCCGTTGGATCTTCAAGCCAGATAAAACCATCGGATTCCATGCGTCCCCGCTGGCCTGAATCCTGCCAGCCTTTCTGGCCAGCACGCAAGACTTCAATTTTGCCTTCGGAACTTGCACCCAGAATCTGGCCCTGATCGTCAACCACCCGAACTGCTACTCCAGGGACAGCTTGCCCGACGGAACCGGGCTTATTGGCGATTTGATGGATCTTGCGGTTGGCCTGAATAAAGTCAGGGGCAGAGGCTGTTAATAGCCCGAATTCAGGGTGCCTCCAGTGGCCCAGGCTGAGGTTGACCTGATCTGGGAGTAGAGGTACGTCTGGAATCATTTCGCAGGCGTATACGATTTGTTCCAGAACGGCTTGTCGCAGATCAAAGGCTTTGATCGTGGATGGCAAAGGCGGGCCAAAGCTGATCCCGACCTTTCGTCGCAGCCCTTTTGGCCACTTCTTAAAAAACTTGCCACCCGAGAAGCTGAAAATCGATCCCCAGACACCTGCCAGCCCAACGGTGACCACCACCACATTGGGTTTATCCTTGAGGATCATCTCCACCCCTCTCAGGAATGGGTTCATCATCCCGCTGCGGCAAAGCTGGGCCTCAGGAAAAAGGCCGACCGTTCGGCCACTGTCGAGGGCGCTTTTCATGGTGTCCAGAGCCGCCCGCTGGGCCTTCGGTCCGTTGGCCGGGATTGGGATGACGTTCATGCGTCTGGCCAGCCATCGGAAGCCTCGTTTGTCGCAATAATCTTTGTTTACAAGTACGGTGATCGGACGAGGGCAGACTGAGGCAATCAAAAATCCGTCGACCCAGGAAACATGGTTACCAGCCAGCAGGACAGGTCCTTTTCGAGGCACATTCTCAAGACCTCTGACATAAATGCCATATCGCGGCAACATCATCAACCGAAATAAGGGCTTGATGGACCAGGGGAGGAAGGCCGCCCAGATGGCGAATAAAACCAGGCTGAGACCGGTTAGAATCAGGGTAGACCAAAGAATGACCAGAAAAGTGTGCATGCAAGCGGTTCCAATGGATTATGAAAAATGTCAGACCGACCAGACTTCGTCGGTGGTCGGTTTTTTATGTTTGTGATCAAGCCAGGGCCATGCGGCGATGGCAAAAATATTGATTGCGGCAACGATCAGGAATGCTTCTTTAAAGCCTTGTGAATCGGCAAGGGTGGACATGAGCCCGCTGCCGAGAGTCCCCAGATTCTGGAAAGCCATGATCAGGGCGAAGCTCGAGCCAGGCCAGTCGGGATCCGATTCATCCATGGCCATGGAACATGCCAGAGCATCAAGCCAGCCAACACTGATTCCGAACAGGATTCCGACAATCATGGCCGAGGTTTGACCAGTGATGAATGCAAACAGAATGGTATGGACGGAAAGCCCTGCCAGGCCAAGAACAACGAGATTGCGACGGGAGAGGAATTGAGAAAGCCTTGATTGGGCGAGCGCGCCCACGGCCCTTCCGCAGTTTCGGCCGAGGCTTTGTGTGCCCAGAGCCTGTTCCGTAAAAGCCAGAGCGGGCACGGCGAACCAGAATGAGAGCACGCTTTCCACCCCAAAGCTGACCACTGCGTAAATGATGCTGAAAAACAGAAGGGCCCAGAGACTTTTCTTGCGAAAGATATGGAACGTGCCCCAGCCGATGCCTTTACCATCTCTACGATGTTCCGGCTCAGCGATTCGCATCGCGTAAATGATGGCTGGTAAAGGGAGAACTCCGCATAGCCAAAGTACGCCCTGACCGGGAATTGTCGTAAACGACCAGATGAATCCGAAAACCAGACCACAGATGGCGGTGGAGATAAACCGAGTGGCTTGAAGAATCCCCTGAACACGCGACCGATCGTTCTG
>CAMCFM010000388.1 GCA_945874095.1 Candidatus Kuenenia stuttgartensis | reverse complement strand
CTTGGCAAACTTGCGGCTGAATTTGATAAGGATCGTCGGCTGGAGCCAGATACAGCTCCATCTGCCGATACGGTCGCGGATTTTTTGATCCGTTGCCTCTTCACGATGTACGCAGAAGATGTCGGCCTTTTGCCTGAGAAGTCGTTCACAAATCTGCTGATGGAGATCAAGGAAGATCCCCGCCAGGTTTGCGACAGCCTCACGGCTCTTTGGAGGGAGATGAACGAAGGCGGATATTCTGCCACCCTCCGGCGCAGGATTCCGCGATTCAACGGACGGGTTTTTGCCAACGCCACCGCCATTCCCATCAACACCACCCGCATGGACAGGTTGATCGAGGCCGCCCGCTGTGATTGGTCGGATGTGGACCCGTCGATCTTCGGAAGCCTTCTCGAAAATGCTCTCGATGCCCGCCAGAGATCGGCTCAGGGTGCTCACTATACGCCCAGAGCTTATGTGGAAAGGCTTGTCAGGGCGACTATTGAAGATCCGCTCCGCGATGAGTGGGAACTGGTTCAGTCCAAAGCCATCGCCGACGATGAAGCTGGCCACCGGGCCGCTTCTGTTCTGGACTGTCACCAGTTTCTCCACCGGCTGGCCACCCTCCGGATCCTCGATCCAGCGTGTGGGACCGGCAATTTTCTGGTGGTTGCCTATGAACGTCTGAAAACGCTTGAAGCGGAAGTGCTTCGCTTTCTCCGCCTGAATCTGGAGGATCGTACCCCTCTGGGCGATACGCATACCGTTAAAACCACTCAGTTTCTTGGCCTTGAGGTCAATCCCCGGGCCGCCCGAATTGCCGAGTTGGTGGTGAATCTTTCAGCACTTCAGTGGTTTTATCGGAATCGTCAGAATCCGGACGAACATCCGCCCGAGCCGGTGATTCGCGAGGGCAAGTCGATTGAGTGCCGCGATGCCGTTTTGACATGGAGCGACAAAAAGCCTGTTTTTGATGAAATGAGTCGGCCACGCACCCGCTGGGACGGCTTTACCATGAAAGTGGATGCTGTGACGGGCCGGTCGGTGCCCGACGATTCGGCTCGGGTTTTGATTGAAACGTATTCCAATCCAAGGCCGGCCGAATGGCCGCAGGCCGATTTTATTGTGGGGAATCCGCCGTTTATGGGCGGTAAGGATATTCGGGTCAGGCTGGGCGATGGTTTTGTGGAAGCCCTTTGGGCCGCTTATCCAGAGCTGCCCAACAGTTGCGATTTTGTGATGTACTGGTGGCATAAGGCCGCTCAGGCCGTTCGATCAGGCCATTCGCAGCGTTTCGGGCTGATCACCACCAACAGCATCACACAAACATTCTCTCGGCGCGTTCTGGAATTGCATTTAAAAGCTGAAGAAAACCCGTTGTCGCTCTTGATGGCCATTCCCGACCACCCCTGGACCGAAGGCGACAAGGCCGCCGCCGTACGGATTGCCATGACGGTGGGCGTTGCAGGCGATTTCAAGGGCGAGTTGAAGATGGTGACGAAAGAGATTGTGAATGAGAATGCAGGGGAGGGGTACAAGCTGTTTTTCCAGGATATGCTGGGGAAAATCCTGCCTGATTTGACTGTTGGGGCGGATGTGGCTGGGGCGAAAACGTTAGTAGCTAATTCAAAGATCAGTTCGCCGGGTGTTAAGTTGCATGGCGATGGTTTTATTATTACAAAAGAAAAAGCAATGGAATTAGGTCTTGGACGAGTTCCAGGTTTAGACCAACATATCAGAGTTTATCGAAATGGTCGGGATATGATGGCCAGATCTCGAAACGTGATGGCGATTGACTTGTTTGGGTTGAACGAATCCGAAGTATTGGATCAATATCCGGAAGTATATCAATATTTATCGGATACAATGAAAGAGGTGAGAGAGTCCAAAAGGCAAGCCGGCGCTTGGGCTGCAGATTACGCAAACCGTTGGTGGCAATTTGGTGCTCCACGAATTGAGCTTCGTAAATATCTGGACGGTTTAAATCGGTATATCGCGACTGTAGAAACAGCAAAGCATCGTGTTTTTCAGTTTTTGGATATCTCAATTTTACCTGATAATATGATTGTTTGCGTAGCTATTGAAGATGCGTATCATTTAGGAGTTCTGTCTAGTAGATTTCATGTTGCTTATTCATTGGCAGCAGGCGGCCGATTGGGGTTTGGCAACGATCCAAGATACAATAAAACAAAATGCTTCGAGACATTCCCATTCCCTGATGCGACGGAGGCACAAAAAGCGAAGATTCGTGAGATAGGGGAGCGGTTGGACGCTCACCGGAAGCGTCAGCAGTCGTTGCACGCCGATTTGACATTGACGGAGATGTACAACGCGCTTGAGGCGGTCCGATCGGGCGTAAACCTTCAGGAGACCGACTCCAAGGGCAAGAAGATCCACGCCAAACTGATAAAATCGCATGAAACCGGTTTGGTCTCAATCCTGAAAAAACACCACGACGACCTCGACACAGCCGTAGCCGAAGCCTACGGCTGGCCCACAAACCTCCCCGACCAAGAAATCCTCCAACGCCTGGTAAACCTGAACAGCCACCGCCACCAGGAAGAACAAACCGGGCTGATACGATGGCTAAGACCGGAGTATCAGTGCAGAGACACTTACGATACAAAAGAGAGGAAGTCGAATGTCTAATCCAAAGAAAATTCGAAACTGGACTTATACTGATCTTGGACGTGTAGTTGCTGAACAAGATGTAAATCTTGTAGATTATTATGTGTCTCCATCAAAGTATGTTGAAAGAGCTTCAGATGTGAATGACTCAGCCGTGTTTTATGTCGGCCCAAAAGGAATTGGAAAGTCTGCAATTCTTCAAATGGTTAGACTTACTCTTCCGCAGGAGTCAAATAGAATTATAAACATAACACCTGACAACCTTGCATTTTCAGCATTAGCAAATATTGAAGTAACTACACCTATATTAAATATGATTGGAAAGCAGAAGTGGTTCTTTAAATCCATCTGGGATTATTTGCTTACCGTAGAAATATTGAGGAGAGAGTACAAAAACCAAACTTGGCTTAGACAATCGGTCGGAAAATTATATAGAAGCCCGTTTGAAAAGAAAGCGCAAAAACTTTTAGATACGTGCCTCAAAGACGACGGAAAACCAGTCAATCTAATGAATACAATAATAGATCTTTTAGACAGCGTTGAACTGTCTGCGGAGACCGATTCAGCTAAAATAGCTGCTAACATCAAAGCAGATAAGAAGTCAGAAGGTAATAAAAATCTAGAGCTGTTCTCCATTATAAATAGCGTAGCCAAAGATACTTGCGATAACATAAAACACAACTATTACATTGTAATTGACGATCTAGACCAAAACTGGCGAAACGACCCAGTTCAAAACGAATTTCTTTCTGGTCTTTTTCAGTCACTTAAAAACTTCTCAAAGCCTCCAAGAATCAAATGCCTTGTCTCAATGAGAGAAGATATTTACAAAAATATTATAATCCAGGACAGAGACAAGTTTCACGATTGGGTCTGCAATGTCAAATGGGATTTTAGTGAAATTAAAGAAATGGTAACGTTACGGGTCCATAAGAAGACTGGATTAAACAGGAACATGATTTGGGGAGGATTATTTCCTGAAAATGGGTTCGACTTCCTTTTTAAACACACGCAAGAAAGACCTCGGGAACTAATTCGTTTAACACACTTATGCCTTGAGGGTGCTAAACAATCTGGACGGAATCAGATAGAAAAAGAAGACATGATAAAGGCTCTGAAACTATTCTCAGAAGAAAAGATCGAAGATTTAGCGAGTGAAAAACATTTTCTTTACCCGTATCTTAACTTGGCCTTGAAAAGATTTAGAGGATGGCCAAAAGAGTTTTCCTATAAACAGTTTAAAAGTGAATATGCAGAAATGATTAACTTGGAAATAGTTTGCAAAGAAGGAAATGCTATAAAATATTCATGGGCTGGCGGCTATGATAAAGATGCCAAAGGTCTTGCTGTAATTCTTTTAGAGGTTGGCTTTCTATTATTTAAATCTGATGAAAAGTCGCGTACTGCCCAATATGATATCGACAATCCGCAGAATTTAACTGAAAACACATGGCTTGCAATACATCCAGTTTATTGTAGTGGGTTAAACCTGAAAGGCGATTGATTTTGAATATGCCATAAAAGGGGTCAGGTCAGGAAAAAGGGACATTCAACATTAATCTGCGAGCACATATCGAGGAAAGCGTTGGCGCGGCTTCATCCCAAAACGCGCCACTCCCACAAACAATTGGTGGCATGCTGGTCAAAAGCCTGTTAGCATACGAGACTGTCCGATCGACAAGTTGGTTGGGGTGTAATTTTGTGTGGGATGTGTGCCATGAACCGATCATCGCTGCAAAATCTGGCGAACGAACGAATCAAGGATGCCGAAGCCCTGTTGATGGCCGGGCGATGGTCGGGGGCGTATTATCTGGCCGGTTATGCGGTGGAATGTGCGCTCAAGGCGTGTTTTGCCAAGAAAACCCGGGAATATGATTTTCCGCAGAAGTCCGTATAAAGACGGCCCCGCCAAATATCGCTCGCTCGAATCGCGTCAATTTGACTCAGGCCGCATTGGTTGTCAATTTTTGGCCCCCTCGATTCCAAATTGACTTCGCTCCGGCATCTGAATTCCATCTCAGCCTATTTATGCCAATAAATAACCGTCCAAATTGACCAAGTTCTTGCCATGGATATGCTTCTGACATTCGTTAGGCTACCACCGCGTGAATTTTGTCCGACTCTGATGC
>CAMCFM010000387.1 GCA_945874095.1 Candidatus Kuenenia stuttgartensis | reverse complement strand
GCATCGCTCTAAAATATAAAAACAAAGCCCGCCATGTCAGGGGACATGGCCTACACAACACTTTGTCGATTTAGAGATTATGAATCGCCGTTGGGCTCCGCTTCAAATCTCAGACTAAAACTCCAGATTTCAGAATGAGAGGGGTATAGGCATGTCCTCTGGACATCCATAAAACCAGGGAAGCGTTATCTTTGGGCTCCAGAGGAGACATCTATTAATAGCAATGTCCGAAGGACATCCACAGCCCCAGCCTGACGCCCTCTCTCCCCAAGGCGGCTTGCTGCTAGCCTCGGTTGGTTTCGGCCTGATCCTTAAACAGACAACATGTTATGTACGCCATGTCCGCTGACATGGCGTGCTTTGGATTTGATTTTTAGAACGATTTGCAATTTATTACAGATTTTCTGTCGCACTTTAAAAGCATCTACGGTGTTGATCATAAGGATCAGTTGCACGAGCGAGGATTTGCCATGATTACATGCAAGAGGGTTCTCGAAATTGCGACACGTTTGGAATCGGCTTACCAAAAACGTTTCCGGAAGTTTCAATCTAATGACTGCGTTGATCTTGACCGCTGGGCTGACTGTGCCTGTGGCTTGATCTCTCTGCAGAATCAGGACGACCAATATCCGCTTGATCCAGAGCTGTTCATCGCCGTGATCACAGAAGTCATCATGGTACGTCTCTTGATGTCCGGAGAAATCGAGTTGGCCATCAACCACTACGCCAAAGTGGTTCGCATCATGATCGGCCGGCTTCGTGAGGAGATCTCCGAGGAATTGAAATGGCTGCGTCAGGCGAGCAAGAATGGCCATGCTTCCGAAAGGCTGATCCTTTCTCCATCACTCCAAATCACTCCATTAAGCCGATTCATCCACGCCCATCGGATGAGTCGCCCAGACCTTGCAGACCAGATTGCAACCCAGGTCATCCGTCAAATTGAAGTCTGCCCGTTGTACTGGCAGGCCTCTTGTAATTGGCTCAGCACGAACAAATATTCTGCCCTTGCCATGATCACACCATAAAAAAGCCGGTGATGTATTCTGACGAATGTCTGGTCACGATACAAAATGAGTGATCGACATAAAAAGTCGTTCAAAGCCTGATTTATGGCTCTTTCGATTGGAAATGATACTAGCCGCGGCTTTTTATGGCGGATTTGTGACATAGGTATGTCACACTTTGTACGCCGACGATTTTCGCCAGTTTTTGATCCAGTCACTTCACGATTCACCCCCAACTCATTGAAAAGGAATGCACCCAGATGAGAAATTCACGTCGCCGATTCGTTCCCACGCTCGCAACACTTGAAGGCCGCTCGCTCATGAGCACTTTCGAGCCTATCACACCTGTTTTTCCAATCAATATTCCACCGATCATCGGACTGCCTGGGCCATTGCCCATACCACCCAACCCACCACAAATGGATAAGCCTTTGAATCCTTACCTGCCCAGCCCGTTTCCAGCCCCCACATGGATCGCTATCTGAATCGTGTGGGAGTGATGACACCTTCGAGAAGAAAGTTGATGATTAAACGCGCTTGATTAAGCAGTTTGCGGTGTCTGCGAGATCGTTTAAACAAAAACTTTGGTGAAATCGCCAGATTTTACTTTGTGCTGCGCGCTAAACATGTCAGGATATCTCATACGTGCTCTAAATAGATTTGATTGCATTGATTTCCCGAATTCGCCTGCGTTTGAGGAATGGGATTCCCTGCAAGCTGGATTTTGGGTAGGGGGCTGGAAAATGCCTGAAATTCATCGTCATGACCCGTTTCAATTGCTGGTGGATCGTGTCAAACAAGGCGATTCGCTGGCCTGGAGTCAGTTTGTTGAACAATATGATCCGAAATTGCGCCGGGTGATCCGGAATCGGCTTCGCCTTTTCAGCCGAAAAATGCGATCCGTTTACGACACGGGTGATTTTTCAAGTGAGCTTTGGGCCACTCTGATGGAGCGTCTCCCAAGTCTTCAAATTCAGAACGAGTCGGATTTTCTTGCATTTATGAACCATATTGCTTATCAGAAGATCATCGATGTCGCCCGGAAGCAGTCGGCCATCAAACGGGATTCGAACCGGGACCGCTCGTATTTTATCAATGCTGATCAGAGCCACGGACTTTTTGAGCCCAAAAGCCATGAGCCATCGCCCAGTCAATATGCGATGGCAGAAGAAGTTCGAGAGCGATTGACGTGTGAGGCTGAGCTGATTGAGAGCGATTCGGCTTTGATTATTCGTCTGAAATCCCAGAATTACACGAATCATGAAGTGGCTGCAGCGACGGGCATGAATTTGCGTAAAATTCAAAGACTGTTGAAATCGCTAAGGGACCATTTTTTCCCAAACACATGATCGTTTGAGACAGAGACGGAGATAGAGACAGATGGTCTGCGAGTGTTCTATATAAACTAAAAGCTTTTATGAGTTGATTATAGGGGAGGGGCAGCGAATGATCGAACTTCGAGACTTGCAATTTCGTTCTGATCTCATTCAGGATGCTTTGGTGGAATTAAACGCTTTCTGGGATTTGGCTCAGTCGCCGGTTTCATTACATGAAATCGAGCGGATCTGGGCTCAGTACGACAACCTTAAAACGATTGAATTCCTGGTCGAGCTGATTAAGACTGACCAGTCGCGGCGGATCGAGTTCCAGCATGAAATAGACCTTCATTTTTATCTGGATCACTTTCCGGAACTTGCAAATGATCATGCGCGGGTGATCAGCCTGGCATATTCTGAATTCTGCGTGATTGAGGATCACGGCCAAACGCTCAACATCGATCACTTCTGCAATAAATACGAGGTTTGGGGCGATAGTATCCGCTGTCAGTTGGAGATCCATAAATTATTGAGCATTCCTTCAAATGAAATTCTGGGGAATCAGCGTCCCCATGATTTTCCGAAGGTGGGAGATGAGGTCGAGCATTTTCGCCTGGATCGTGAAATTGGGCGTGGAGGATCGGCGCGGGTTTATCTGGCGAATGACCTCAGTCTGGGCAACCGGCGGGTGGCATTAAAAGTTTCTGGAGATTGCAGCACTGAGCCTGAAATTCTGGCCCGGCTGGATCATGATCATATCGTGCCGATTCTCTCAGTGCACGACTCCGAGAATGGACTTCGGTTGATCTGTATGCCTTATCACGGTGGAGTTACGTTCGACCATCTGTTTAGCAACTTGCTTTATCACAATCGGAGAACACCAAAAAAAACGGCGATGGAATTATGGACGGTTCTTTCAGAGATCGATCCAGATGAGACGGAATTGTCAGGCGAATTTCATCAGTCCAATCGATTTTGGAGTGAATTTCCCAAAAACGGTGGTTTTACAGACGCTGTGGCCTGGCTGGGCTGGAAAATTGCATTGGCTCTGGACCATGCGCATCAACAAAACATCTTTCATCGAGACATTAAACCGGCGAATATATTGATATCACGAAAAGCAGGCCCATTGCTTCTCGATTTCAATATGGCTCGCGACCCACAGGCAGTGAACCAGATTGAAGACAGGATCAGAGGTGGAACCCTGCCTTATATGGCGCCAGAGCAGCTTGCGGCATTTCTGGATTCAACTTTATGGTCAGAAATTTCAGGAAAATCCGATATTTATTCCCTTGGCCTGGTACTGAAAGAATTCATCACTGGAGAGCGAGTTGAGCCACCACTTGCAGGCAATGCTTCGATTCTGGATCAAGTTCGTGGATTGCTGCGTCAAAGAAGCATCGGTTGGGTGAGTCAGAAGGATTCGAATCGAAATATATCAAGTGCCTGGGATGCCGTACTCTCGAAATCGCTTGCATTTTCGCCGTGCGATCGGTATCAGAACGCATCCCAATTTGCAGACGACCTGAAATGCATTATGGAGAAAAAACCATTGAAGTGGGCCTGGAACTATTCTCGTAAAGAGCGCTGGGGGGTGAAGATCAGGCCGTTTCGTAAATATCTGGTATTGGGGTTATTCACTTTGATCTGTTATTTGAGCATCTTGGCATGGAGACCTGTACCGGTATCGGAATGGGCAATTCCAGGTGTTTCGAACACATTGCTTCAGTCGTTAAAAGCAGGCCAGTACCAATCGGTTTCGAAGTTATTGGAGAGTGATCAAAACGCTTCATCACAAGCCACTTCGATGGAAATCATTCGGATGATTGTTGAAATTGAGCTTTCCCCGGGCAACATATTGGCTCAGGAACGGATCAATCAGCTTGTGAAAAAACTCGATCTTGATGAGTCGTGCCTGATGATTCAAGGCTCAATCGGGAAAAATCGTCACCTTGAATTTCTCCCGGTTTATCGCGATTATTGCAGGCTGGCGTTATTGCAATCGAAAGGGACGACAAATCCACTGGAATGGCAGGATCTGGAGCGAAGATTCTTTCATCTTCAGAATCAATGGCCTGATGATCTCAGAACTTATGGTTTTCTGGCATATCTGGCATCAATGAGGTCTGATTACCAGACAGCGTTTGATCAGGCAAATCAAGGTCTTAAGGTGATTTCAAGCCATCCGGGAGCGAGTTCTGATGCGATTCGTGGAGATTTGTTGGAGGCGAAAATTAAAAGCCGATTTCAATTGGGAACCGTTGCTCAGCGCAGCGATCATCATCAATCTGCGCTGGAGCTTTACGAATTATGCCTGAAGGATGTTCGCCTGTTTCAGTCCACAGAAAATGAAGCCTTGAAAAATCCGGCGTGTCGGTTCAGAATCATTCAGCTTGAGCTATTGTCAGAAATAGGCGTTGGTGA
>CAMCFM010000386.1 GCA_945874095.1 Candidatus Kuenenia stuttgartensis | reverse complement strand
AGCAGAATGACCACCGCCGAGGCCTCCTTCTCCACCCCCACTCCGTACACAGCGGGCGGTACGTCGACAATCTCTCCACCACTCATCTGGCTCGATAAAAGCATGAATGTCATGAGCTGGAAGACCACATCGACCATGGCCGTCATGTCAATGTGCTGATCCATTTCCTCGTCAGTTGATTCACGACGCAGCATGATAATCTGGTGCCTGTTCGTTTAGGAGAAACTGAGCTTTTCATCATAATGAGGTCAATGATCAGCGGGCAGAACCACTGGGCCGTCGCGCAGGTGCCGGTGGCTGAGGCTTGCTTGCAGCGGCTCCTATCACACCTGTATCCTCAAGCAGATCAAAGACTTCTGTCAGCTGGCGTTCGGTATTGTCGCGCAGTCTCCGAATGCGGGCATGCACGGCATTCCCAACGATCATCATCGGAGTCGCGATAATCAATCCTCCACCAGTCGCCCATAACGCCAATGCAATGTCAGCGGCCAGTGAGGTGGGATTGACCTTGGCTGAACTGCCGATCCGTCCGAACGCACCGATCATGCTGGCCACCGTTCCGAGCAGGCCGAGGAGTGGCCCGAGCCGGACGATGGTTCCGATCGAGGCCATCCGAATCTCCATGGGAGCAATGATTTCCGTATGGAATTCCGAGACCAGCAGCTGCTTGATTTTGGTCAGACTTCTAGCCCGGTTCTGAAGAGCGACCCCGACCAGCTGCCCAAGGGCGGTGAATCGGACTTGTGGGTTGCGACAGATCTGGATGGCTTCGTCGAACTGACCTTTTTCGAGAAGTGGCTCGATTTGTTTGAGCAAAGGATTGGGGCGTGCATTGAGTGTCGCCCGGCGCAATCCGCCTAACACCAAAATAATATTGTAGATACCCCAAACAGCCAGAACGGCCAAAGTCAGATAGATCACATACCCAAAGGCATCGATAATCTGGTTGATAATCGGGGTTTCTGATATAGCAGATGCGGCAGCGGCCTGGGCAGCTGCAGGAGGGGGCGGAGGAGCTTGCATGAGAAGATATGTCCTTGGGCGAGATCCAGGCCTTTGAAGAGGATTGGGGCCGGTGGTTTGACGAATGCGGGCGACGGTTTTGAAAAAGATTTTTTCGATCCGGTCTGTCGCATCATCAACGATTTCATGAATTGTGGGCGAAAAGAGTGCTTTGATGCAAGGGTAAGTCAGAGAATCAATCACGATTAGAACATCCGGACTTGCAAATTGAGGGAATACATGAAACAATTGGATGACGTGGACTATGCCAACTCCTGCGGGGTGAGTCTCTATGCCGCCCATCGCTCTGATCGTAAATGATGAACCAACGACAAGCGCCCAACTGGCCGCTCTAGTCGGTGATTTAGGTTTTGAAACGGTGATGAGCCATACCGGTGCCGGTGCTCTCGCCCTGATTCGTGAGAAGCAGCCGGACGTGGTTCTTTTGGACCTGACGCTGCCTGACACCACGGGTTTCGAAATCTGTCACAAACTGAAATGTGACCGGGAAACGAATCTGATTCCTGTGGTTTTGGTCGCACTTAAAGACGACCCGCGACAGGTTTTATCAGGTCTTCGTGTAGGCTCAAATGGTTTCATCTCCAAGCCTTACACTCATGATGAAGTGAAAGAAGCTGTGGAATCGGCCATCGCCTGGCGTCATGAACGCATTGAGCATGGCGATAGCGGCGAGATCGTCTTCATGCTGCGTAGCGAGATGGCCATTCTTCAGCAGACAAACGACCTTCTGGCCGACCTTTTTGTACATACTCCGCTGACAGAACGCCAGATCAAAGAACTCAAGCAGGTTCTGACCGAGATGGGCGGTAACGCCATCGAATGGGGCCACCGGCGCAACGCTGAACTCCCTCTTAAAATTACCTACAGGATCGGTTCCGACCGTGTGACCCTGATCATTCGCGATCAAGGCCCCGGATTCGACCCGAAAAACCTGCCTCATGCCGCCTGCGACGAAGATCCGATCCAGCATCTGGATGTCCGAAACGAACTCGGAATTCGCGAAGGTGGTTTCGGAATCATGCTCGCCAAGGGCATGGTCGACGACTTCAAATATAACGATGTCGGCAATCAGGTCACCCTGATCAAGCGGTTCCCAAAACCAGGCTAACTCCTTTCTGAGAGCCAGGTTGTGGCTGGTTAATGTCCAGCGGGGCATACCTGTGACCAACCATCTTATACGAAGTCTACTGGAAAATTATTCTCAGCCTATTCCTAAATGACAGCGGTCTAGTGATTTAGATACTACCGTCATCGCAACTTCTGTTTCAATTGAGGGGGAAAGCCCGTGAGACCCTTGGTTTTTTCACTTGCTGGAATCTGCCTGATCGCCGGTTTCTCACCCGCCAGGGCACAATTCATGGGCCCGTTTGTAGGCCCTTTCTGGGGCCCGATGTATGCTCCTTTTCAATCGCCCACGCAAATGGTCCAAAACCGTAAGCCGATCACGCAAAACGTGGGCGGGCCTGTGCTTACGGCGCCTGACAATCCCAATGCCTACTGGAATAAGTTACGCGAGCCAGTCCATTCATCCAACATGACTCCTCGTAGCGACTTACGACAGGGAGGACGTGGAATCGACTCGGCAACGAACCGAAGAACGTCGCCGTCATCGACAGTCAAACAGACCTCCAAGCAGCGATTTCAGGGCTTCTTTGGTTCTGAAGGACGCTTGGTCTGGCCGGCTCAGGCCCCATTGGAGGGCGATTTGAGTGGCAAACGGGCGTCGGTGGATTCCTCCATGGCCGTCCTGAAAACAGAAACAGCCGGCTCAAGCCCGATCCAGGTGGCCTCGATCATCAACGGCCGAAACGAGTTGCTGGCTTATGGCCAACCCGCTCTGGCATATCTACGCGAGAATCGACCTTCCCAGGCCGACTCATTTCATGCCTGGCTTCTGGATCTGTACAACACCCTGGGCAAACTCACAGATTGATCGGGCGGATCAAGATTCAGATTCCCGATGACGTTTTCAAAAACAATTGCTATATTAGATCTATTGCAATCCATCCAAAACCTTCAAATTTCAATCCCGAAAAGGTCTTGAACCCATGCGCAATGATTCTCCAGTGCAACCAGATCGTCGCGAATTTCTATCTGCAACTGCCGCTGCTGTAGGAGCTTTTGCAGTGGCTGGATCACCGTCCGCCAAGGCTGCTCCAGGCCGATCCGGACTCCCTGAATCCGCAACAGCCACTGTCACCCTCGGCCAATCAGGTCTGAAGTGCAGCCTGGTGGGCATGGGAACAGGCAGCCACGGCTCGGGCCAGGCTTCAAATCAGACCCGTCTGGGTGTCAAAGATTTTACGCGAGTTGTCCGTCATGCTTACGACAACGGAGTTCGTCTCTTTGACGTAGCCGACCAATATGGCTCGCACGTTTACCTGCGTGAAGCCCTTAAAGGCCTGCCACGCGATACTTATGTGATCCAGACCAAAACCCATGCCGTGAAGGTGGCCGATGCTAAGAGCCACATCGAACGCTATCGCATGGAACTTGGAGTGGATTATCTCGATATCGTTCTGCTGCACTGCATGCAGAAAGCCGAATGGCCGGCCCTGAACGCTGGCTCGATGGATTATCTGATGAAGGCCCGTGAACAAGGCTTGATCAAAGCTCACGGCACAAGCTGTCATGGAATGGATCCTTTGCGGATCGCCGCCAAGCATCCGTTCGTTCAAATTGATCTGGCCCGGATCAATCCGGAAGGCGCCAAGATGGACAGTCAGAAGCCTGACGAAGTGGCCAGCCAGATTGAAGAAATGCACAACGCCGGCAAGGGCGTGATCGGCATGAAGATTCTCGGCGAAGGGTCCATCAACACGCCTGACAGAATCGACTCGAGCCTTCGATACGTACTCGGCCTGGGCACGGTCAACGCATTTGTGGTCGGCTTCGAATCCACCGCTCAGGTGGACGACCTGCTGGCTCGCACCAATGCCGCGATTGCTCATATCAAGCAACAAGCGTAAGAGCTTGTTGACAAAGAAGTTAACTAGATAAATCCTGGTAGGGTGGGATGCATCCCACCTGCTTCCAGGGTGAATCATGAATTATCGAGACAAACCTTTTTTGGTTAACGTGAGGGGGCACTAGACCTCTCCTCCGGATCCTGCATCAACATCATGGTTTCGTGGGCGCTCGGCCCTTGCTTGCGCTGCGGGTTAGTTTAAAACTTCGGGATCAGCTTGGCCCGTTCCTGATAAAGCGTGCTCCGTACAAACTCACCTCTCCTGACCGAAAATCCTCTCCCGATCAAGTCTTGCGCTAGATCTGCCCACGGTGTACCAGGATACTTTTCGATCACTTTTTCCAATAAACGCCGGGCCTCAGCCACCGGCTTTTCAGTCAATTTTGAAGCCGCAATCGGCTCCGCCCCATGCCAGATTGACCACGACACCACCCGCCCTTCCATCGGCTTATTGACCGGCACGGGTGGCTTGCCCGACTGAATCAGGGCGGCCCAGCTCTCCATCAACGCAACATATTCTGTCAGCTTGACTTCCGCAAAAACGAGCTGAGCCAGCATCAAGTCGTAATTCGCCTGCCACCGACGCTCCGGCTCGCGATCCCGATCCTTCTCCAGCCCCCTCAACCGCTTCTCCATCACCACCACCGCCGCATATCGCTCTCTGGCCTGAGCCGTCGCCTGAACCATGGAGGGCAACAATTCCTGAGGGTTGATCGGGAAATCTTCCCTCATCCCAAACATCTGAGTGTTCTCGATAAT
>CAMCFM010000385.1 GCA_945874095.1 Candidatus Kuenenia stuttgartensis | reverse complement strand
CCATTCCAGCAGCAGCTCACCAGCACATCTGGCCCAGCCACCTGGGTGGTCACCGGCGGAGCCTTGCCTACCGGCCTGAGCCTCTCGCAAAACGGCCTGATCTCTGGTACTCCTCTGGCGCTTGGCACCTATAACTTCACAGTTCTGGGTACAGGTTCAGGCTTCCAGAGCGTGATGACCTATCAAATGCTCATCCAGTCCGTAGCCGCCCCGGTGGTGACCAAACTGGTTCGATATGGCTACCATGCCCAGCCCACGACGCTTGTCGCCAGCTTCAGCCAGACTCTGGACGCCTCAACCGCATCAAACGTAGGCAACTACGTTCTGACATCGGCCGGCGCCGATGGACGTTTTGGCACTCGTGACGACAAGAACATTAAATTGGCCTCAGCCATCTATAACGCTGGTGCCAATACGGTGACTTTAGGTCTGGTGCAGAAGAACATTCCGCTGCGTCAGCTGTACCGGTTGGCCATCACCGGTACCCCGACATCTGGCCTGCAAAACACAGGAGGAGTCTTCCTGGGCGGTCAGGGCATCGGTGCTCCCGGCACGAACTATGTGCAGATCTTCAGCGGCAAGATTCTGGCTGGTCCGAATCTGTTGCTAAAGAGTTCCAAGGGTAAATCTGCCAAGTGATTCTGGCGGATTTATCAAACGAAAAGGCCCCGAAGGAAACTTCGGGGCTTTTTTCTTGTATTCGAATTCGGGCGGTCACCCTGAGCTGATTACTACAGGCTTCTTCAATTGAAGCACTTGTGGCAATTTATCAACGCGTTCTTGGGGCTCGGGTCGAAGTCGGGCCAGCGGTGATTGTCAGAATACTGTGAGGTGAAAACTGGCTGTATTCACCTGCCGAAGTTCTGCCCCGGGCTGTCAAAACATAAACACCTGGCACCCATGATGTCGTCGAATTGGTCGTAAACCGACCGTTCGCCTGACTCACACCCTTGGCCAATATATTCCCATTGGAAACATCGAGAATTTCGATGGTCATATTTGGAGTATATGTGCCAGTAAACTGAGGCCGCCGACTCGATGTAATCGGCTGGCCATTCGGATTTGTATTTAATCTCGGTAGCAATTGCGGAGCACCCGGCGTCGGAATATTCCAGCCAACCGTGGTGGCCACATAATACATGAAAATATAATTATTTGAGACTGCAAATGAGGGCTGTGACGAAGTGGCAATGGCCGCCTGCGTCAGCTGCAACATATCATTCTGCAAATTCATGGCAATGGTCGGATTGGCGCCGGCTGAAACCAGCATCTCACCAAAGACCTTATTCATCGCAGCAGCCGACTGCTGGCTCACCGCATTCTTCGGCACCATGGCCTTCAGCAACTCGTTCATGGCCGTGCGCTGATTCGGCAGAGCCTTGCCTGTGATCGTGCCCAGAATGAGCTGAAGATTGGACTGAATGGAAGCTGTGATCGCCCTTGGTATCTTTTGAGTTGGGTCAATTTCAGCGAACGAACCAGGAACCCGGTCAATCCGAGTCTGGCGCGATTGAGACCACGCATTGTTCGTGCTCCCATATCCAGGAACAGCCGCAGCCGCTTTCACGGTCTGGTTTTGCCCAACGCCTGGCATCCCACCAGCAATCTGTGAACTGGTCATACAGATTCGCTGTTCAAGACTCTCAGTAGGAGCCAATCCTTCGGGAACATACTTGCGCTTTTGTCGTTCCATGACTGAATCACCGATCCCGAAAAATAGATGCATCTCGTGACTGAACCCAGACGATTTTCCATATCGCCTGCCTCTCACCTCAACTCTCACTCCTGTTCTACCAGATTTCCAGATCATGAACAGGCCAGTTCCCAATTCGTCTCCATATATGGTCAATGACCTTGACCAAATCCGTAAAAACTGCGATGAAATGGCCCAATCGTGCCCGTCCTGATCTGGAGACTCCATGAATATCGTCGTCTACTGCCCCAACCTCATCGGCGACACCGTGATGGCCACCCCCGCCCTTCGATCCTTGCGGGCAGGCTTTCCAAACGCCAAAATTCATGCGCTGGTCAAGCCTGTGGTGGCACCTGTTCTCGACGGACTGACCACCTGCGACCACCGGATTCTCTTTGATCCACGATCCTCCAAACCAGAATTGCAGGCTTCTCAAGTCCTGAAACAATTGCGCGGAATCAAGCCTGACCTGACAATTCTTCTCCCGAATTCATTTCGATCCGCACTGATGGGATTCCGATCCGGTTCCAGGCGACGCGTGGGCTATGCACGTGGTGGGCGTGGAATTCTGCTCACCGATCGAATCGCACCGCCAAACCGCATCCGTTTCAAGTTCGAGCCAATCCCAGTGGTCGATTATTATCTCGGCCTAACCCGCCACCTCGGATGCCCCGACATGGGTCGTCAGCTTGATCAAGCCACCCTTCCAGCCAACGAATCAGCTGCAGATTCGGCATTGTCGGAATTAAAAATTGCAAATACAAACCCTTTAATCGTCTTCAACACCGGCGGAGCCTTCGGGCCGGCCAAAAACTGGCCTTCAGAATCGTTTGCAAGTCTTTCAGAAAAGATTTTAAAAGATATTCCCAAGGCCAGAATTCTGGTGATTTGTGGTCCTTCCGAAGTGGAAAATGCAAACAAAATTGCAACTCTGGCGAACGACGAACGCGTTCTGAGCCTCTCAAATCAGCCTCTGAGCGTAGGGCTTTCCAAAGCCATCATCAAGCGTGCCAATCTGATGGTCACCACCGATTCAGGCCCTCGACACTTTGCCACCGCCTTCGGCATCCCCACCGTAAGTCTCTTTGGACCAACACATATCGCATGGACCCGCACACTCCATCCACAAGCCATTCACCTCCAAAAAAAGGTCGACTGTGGACCATGCCAGCAAGGCGTCTGTCCGGAAAAACATCACCGATGCATGACAGAACTCACCCCCGATGATGTCCATGCAGCATGTCTGGAACTACTTGGCTGGGAGAGGCTTGTGCCTGATCCAAAACTGAATCTTGGCCGAACCCGCCCGCCGATTTCTACAAGACTGGTTTACGAACGCGGATGATTCATCGTCCTCAAACATGGCTGATCACCGGCGCCTCCGGCTTCCTGGGCCGAGCGTTGGTCGACCTATTGCAACAAAGGCCAAACCAGAAGCTAATCCTGATCAGCCGCAAACAAATCCCATGCCGCGATAATACATTACAGATACATGCGGATTTAAATGATTTTACAGCACTCAATTCGATTATTGACCTGCACAAACCTGATATCGTATTAAACCTGGCCGGTCGCACCCCACCGGCTTCTGATACAGACCTTTGGAACGACAACGCCGAGTTGACATTCAACTTATTAAACTGTTTAAAATCTTGCCAATATTCAGTGCGACTCATCCACGCAGGTTCTGCAGCCGAACTCGGTGAAGTTCCGCTCGAAAAACTGCCAGTCGATGAGTCGTATAAACCAGAACCTGTTACGACTTATGGGAAGTCAAAATGGGCTGCATCAGAAGCCGTCCTTCAGGCCAGTGGCCCAATCACGCCCATGGTGGCCCGAATTTTCAACCTGATCGGACCAGGTCAATCCACCCTTCAGGCATTTGGCCGATATGCCGCTGAACTGACTGCAATGGAAATCGGTAAACCACTGGAAATAAAGGCGTTTGGGTTATCACACCGACGCGATTTCATCGACGTTCGCGATGCAGCCTCAGCGATTCTGGCACTGGCTGATCACGGAAAATCCAATCAGGTTTATCATATCGGTACAGAAATTTCGCGTAGCTTGCTTGATGGTCTTGAAATACTCGCCAGAAATTCTGGCAGAAGTGTGGAATGGGTTGAAAGTTTAAACCATTCAGCCCAAGGCCCACTGGATTCAAAAGCATCCATCAGTTTGATCCAAAAGGATACTGCCTGGAGACCTCAAGTATCGTTTGAGCAGAGCCTTGCAGACTTATGGGCCGGTATGGTTTCGACGATGCCATAATGCAATTTTTGCGGCGGCATAAGTCGCTGACTCGAGGCTTTCAGGCCTCGCCAGACCTTGCCCCACAATGTCAAACGCAGTCCCGTGTGCCACGCTCGTGCGCACAATCGGCAGGCCACAGGTGATGTTGACGGCACGATCAAAGCCAAGCGTTTTCAACGCCACATGGCCTTGATCGTGATACATGGCCACGACAGCATCGTACTGGCCAGCAAGAGCTTGCACAAAAAGTGTATCGGCAGAAAATGGGCCGTTGGCATCCATTCCGCTTAGCCGCGCCCGGGCCACAGCCGGTGCGATCAGGCGAATCTCTTCGTCACCAAAAAGACCACCCTCGCCGGCATGTGGGTTGAGAGCTGCCAAGGCCACACGTGGCTGAATCTGATCATCTGGAATCAGAGGTTTCATGACATCGTGGGCCAGCCGAATTGAGGCATCGAGCCGCTCTGGAGTCAGCAGGTCAAAGACTTTACGTAAGGAGTTATGAAGGGTTGCATGCACCACCCCAAGTCCTTTATGGCGACCATGTTCGGGCGGGAGGTAGAGCATCATGGCCACATCAGGAACGCCACATCGCCGGGCGAGAATTTCCGTGTGACCAGGCTCGGCGACTCCAGCCCGGCTGAGCGATTCCTTGTGCAGGCCAAGGGTCACTATCGCGTCAATCTGACTGCTGAGAGCCGCATCAATCGCAAAATTCAGGTATTCATATGCCGCCATCCCACATCTTGCATCAATCTTGCCAGGTACGATCGAAGCCACATCCGGCGCCTTCAGAGGCTCAATCACGCCAATCTGGTCATTCTCAAATTCTGGAATT
>CAMCFM010000384.1 GCA_945874095.1 Candidatus Kuenenia stuttgartensis | reverse complement strand
GAAGGTGGCCAAGCGTTTGCAATCGGAAATCAAGCCTGAAATCGATCCGCCCGTGACGGTGGACACGGATCATTGATAAGAGATATCCTGAACTGGTCAGGTATTCTGAAGAAAGAGCCGACGACCATGACGAATATTGAGAATCGAATCACGATTGAACCAGAAAAACGTGGCGGTCGGCCCTGTATTCGAGGAATGCGAATCAGGGTGACCGATGTCCTGGACCTATTGGCTTCAGGACTTTCAAAAGAAAAGATTCTTGAAGAAATGCCTGACCTTGATCTGGACGACGTGATCGCTTGCCTGAAATACGCCAGTCTCCGCCTTTCACATCCGGTGCTAGTGCCCCCTCAAGCCTTATAAATGGGGTAGTTCCTGTAGGGTGGGGTGAAGCCCACCTTTCGCAAATCCATGGGGAATGTCTGTACAATGAATCATCGATTGCGTTTCATACAGAATAAAACACATGATTTTCAACTTACGAATCACCGGATAAATCGACGTCATCCGTTCGCGCCACGAATGGTGGGCTTCACCCCACCCTACAGGAACTAAAGGAATAAAGCCGACCATGTAGGGTGGGACGCCTGGTGCCGCCCGCCTACCCAACAATCTTGACTTGAGGGAGCACTAACCGGGCTTGGCGCTAACCCCGGTTTATTCTCGTTTAAACCACCGAAACCTGGCGCCACTTTTCCAGCGATTTAATCGTCCTTACTCCCGGCCGGCAATTTCAATATCTGCCCAGGAATAATTGGAGACCGTGTACTTTCGAGAATATCCGCATTCAGGGCCACAATTTCATCGCCACGCCGGGCATCGCCCAATCGGTCGCGGGCGATGGTTCGCAAAGTCTCACCAGGCTGAACCCTGTGCCTCGGAGCGTTCGATTTGGATGCCGTTTCACCTAACGGCTGCGATACAATTTCCTTATCATTCACAGGCTCTTCAACAGTAGGCAACTTGCTCGTTTTAGGCTTGCTGGCAGCAGGTTCCTGCTCAGTCGGCTTTGATTCAATATCATTTCCGGTTCGTACCGCCCGATTATCCAGCGACCTTGCCACTTCCGATGGATTTTGATCGCCATTGCCAGTGCCCTGACGCTTGCTTTTAGCCACCCCAGGCGATTCAATCAACGATTTGTCGAGATATTCCATGGCGGGAATTCGAATCGTATCACCCACATGCAATTGATCAATCTTCGCAACCTGATTGCGATTCGCTGACCAAAGGGCTTTGTAATAACGCCCTGACCCATAATAATCGCGGGAAATGGTCCAGAAATTCTCACCCGATTGTACCAGATGCTTGATAGGCGCAATTTCAGCCCCCGATGAACCTTGCGATGGATCAAACGAAGCCGCCGTGGCCCGATCGTTCCTGTTCCCCATGCTGGCTATGGCCATGCCTCCTCCAACCCCTGCAGCCGCTGCCAACGCCTGCGAGCCTCCACTGGCTGACGAACCGGCGATGGATCTTAAAACTCGGCCTCGACCGTTCGGAATCGTCGGCCAATCGGCCTTGGCTTCCGGCAATCCAGCATGAGAGGCAGAGCCACCTGCTTGAGATTGTGCAGCTTCAGTCTTCATCGAGTCGGGAATGGCATTTTTATTTACGGCAGAAGCTGGCTCACGCCCTGCCCCTGGAGTTGGTAAATCCGCCGACTTTTCAGCAACCAGAGCCGCCGAACCAACGGCTGCCTCAGGCTTTTTCGGTAGATCAACAGGCGGTTGGGCGCCTAAACTTGGCAGTGCTTCATCAGGCTTGACTTCAACCGGTTTTGAAGCTGGATTTGCATCGACCTTTTTGACAATTTTGTCGATCCCCAGACCCGCAGCCAGCCCAGCCACCGCCGCTGTTGCCTTCGACCCATCCACTTTCGGCGTGACGTCTGGTAAAGGCTTTGATTCTGACTTCACCGGAGGCGGTTCAGCGCCAAGTGGAGGCAACCCAGGCGGTTCTGCAAGCGCAGTTTTAGGCGGTTCGGAAACATTTCCGAGAGGCGGAAGGTCTCCAGGAGGAGCCTCAAGGGCCACCTTCGGCTTCTCACCAATCGGTGGAGTCTCAGGTAATTTCGGGCTCGCCAACGAATCGGCTGCAAGTGCAGCTGCACCGATTCCCGCAGCGACTGGTGGCAGAATATTCGTCTTGTACGTCGATTTCGGAACTTCCGGAGGAGCATTCAAATCCATTCCAGGCGGCTTCGCATCTGCCACGGCAGGGCCACTATCGGTGGTCGATGTCGGCAATGGAGGCGCATCACCAACACTCGGCAGTGCTGGCAAATCAGGCATCGGAGGCAATCCCACCGGGTCCGCTGAAGCCAATGCAATCGGCGGAGCAGCCGCCGCAGGCTCTGATAATCCTAATGGAGGAGCATCGGAACCCGGCAAGCCTGGAAGGCTTTCGGTCGGCGCTGCAACAGCCGCGACCGGCAAGGCTTCCGGCGTCATAGGCTCAGCCTGCTTCTCTTCCGACTCTAATTCTCCTGAGTCCGCCTTGGCAATCGCTTCCTTGGTCCGGGCTTCCGCCTCAGCTCCTGCCAGCTGCTGGCTCTGCACTTCAGGGATCGCTTTATTCTCTTCTCCACCAGCCATAAACCAGATCGCGCCCGTGGCAGTCAGACCTGTCAGCGCCGCCGCCGCCGGAGCCCATCGCTTGGCCACCCCTAAACGCCTGCCCCACGAAGCTTTGGATGTATCAAATTTACGCTTGCCAGGTACCGATTCAGCCGCAGCCTGACGCCTCAGAATATCAATCACAATCTGCGGATTAATCCCCAGTTCCGTGAGAAATTCTTCGTCGAATTGAGGCAGGGTCGACGGATCAACACCCATGGATACCAATGCATTCGCGTCAAGCCCATACTCAGCAAGCATGGCTGGATCAATCACCGCGTTCATCGGTAATGCAATCGGCTCGGGGGCAGCTTCATGAACGGACTCTTCCACAGGATCGGATTCTGTCGCTTCGGCGTCCATTTTGCTGCGTCCGATCAGATTTTTGAGGAATCCAAACCTCGGCGTCTTCGGGCCAGCCGGTTCAACAGGATGCTCATCCTGAGGCTCAGGCTCTGCGGAATAAGCTGCATGTGAGTCAGAAAAACCCGATCCCGCTTCAGCCTGCGGGGAAGATTCATCATAGGATCCATCATCAGGCGAATTCTGTTGCTCCATCGCCAGCCGGCGGCGTCGCTCCTTACGGCTCTCACGCGGAGCGAGATCTCCTAAGCCACCTCCACCACGACGATTCTGCTGAACTTCCTCGTCCATGGCGGCGTCATAATGGTCTCCCTCGGAAGCACCATAATCGGCTTGTTCATAGGAATCGGAATCCTGGTATTGATCGTCGTTATTCATGGATTCATCATTCCATCGGTCGTCGTTGGACATCGCAGGGCCGCCCTTAGCTTGGCACTTCGGGAACGTGGATTCACAGCCTGTTCCGAGTCAGTGGCAATCACCACCTTCTTCGTCAGAACCTGCCATTCCGGGTTATCCCGAAGCGCGTGCTTGACCATCCGGTCTTCCAGTGAATGAAATGTAATCAGAACAAATCGACCGCCCGGCCGAATCCAGTTCTGAGACTGTTCCAAGAGTCGTTCGAGCTCGCCAAGCTCGTCGTTCACCGCAATTCGCAAAGCCTGAAACACACGAGTGGCGGGATCAATCCGCCCCCTCGGCCCTGGCATCGCACGCCTCATCAAGCCTGCAAGCTGCCCGGTTGTCTCAAATGGCTCCTGCTTGCGTTTCTCCACAATGGCCCGTGCCAGCCGTCGGCTGTGACGTTCTTCACCATAACGGTAAATAATGTCGGCCAATTCAACTTCGGTCCATTCGTTCACGATCTCAGCCGCCGTGGGCCGGTCGCTGGTGGTATCAAAACGCATGTCCAGTGGGCCGTCCGTCTGAAAGCTGAATCCACGATCAGCCCACGCCAGTTGATCGCTGGAAAGCCCCAGATCGACTAGAAATCCATCGACAAACTCGATTCCAAGCGATTCCAGAACCTCACCGGCATCGGCATACGAGCTTTGTCGAAGAGTGAGCGAAACGCCTGCCTCCCTGCCTGTTTTCTCAGCAAGGGCGAGCATATTCTGGTCGCGATCAAGGCCGATGAGTCGACCGGTCGGACCAAGTTTTTCAGAGATTAATACCGAATGGCCGCCGGCACCGGCGGTCCCGTCCACCATGGTTTGACCAGGCTGGGGATCGAGCCAGGACATGACCTCAACAGGCATGACGGGTCGGTGAACAGGTGTATTTTCGAACGGCTCGATGAGCGAGTCCAAGGCCGCCTCCTTGCGTCCCTTGGTATCCGCAGAAGTCATTCAGGCCGGAAAGATCCTCTCTCCGACAACGTCTCGCGTGATCGTCAAAACCATCACACAAGTTGAATCAATTTCACAATCCTAGTCAAACTCGAAAATCGGTCAAGGGCGAATTCGGAACCAGACATGAAGCCCCTCAAAATCATCTGACCTTCGACTGCTGAAATTCGGGCGCATGGAACTTCTGATACAAATCCTTACGCACAAAGAACCCACGACCGTCTGGAGCATTCGGCACCAGTGGCGAGGCCAGATAATCCTGATCCAGCATCGTTTTTAATCGAGGAAAAGGAATATCTCCACAAAATACAAGCTCAGGACGCTTTGATTCAAGATCTTTCGTCAATTGCTCCAGCCTTGGCTGAACCTGAGGATGCCCCTTTAATGCAAACGCTTTCATGAGTGGATCCGTAAAGAAATACGCACTTGGAGCATCCAGATCCGCATAAAACAAAACCGGGCTCTGCCAGCCCCACA
>CAMCFM010000383.1 GCA_945874095.1 Candidatus Kuenenia stuttgartensis | reverse complement strand
TTGTCTGAGAGCACAACCGAGAGCTGGATCATGAAGACCCAGAGGCTGAGCGGAATCATGCCGATGAACTCCGACCAACTCGCTCCGCGAAAGCCTGGGATCATGCCGAATTCGGAGGTCGCAATCCAGATGGCTGGCCCAAGGATCAGGACGATCTGGACCACTGTCTGAGCGATGACTACAGTGAGCAGTGGCCAGCCAAGCCAGATCCCGATCACAAGTGCCAGGAATCGGCCGATTACTGCCAGAACTTCAAACCTGGGAATCACTTCATAGCGATGGGCCGCCTGAAGGATGCTGGAAATGACCGTGGATAATCCCCAACAGGGGGCGGTGATGGCTTGAAGCCAGAGGAGCTGGACAATGAGCTGTTTGTCGGCGGCTGCGTATTCTGTCAGTGGTACGGCGAAATAGGCGACACACAAAAGCAGGGCAGACTGGATCAGCGTTACGATACCATAAAACACCATTCCACTGGCCAGACTTTGCTCCACAGCCTTTCGGTCGCCGCGAGCCCATGCTGTGACCACCTGTCTCTGGAGGGCGGAACTCATTCCGAATTCGAGGAGCATCTGGAAGAACCCGAAACCCCAGGCGAAGCCATAGGCGCCGAATTGAGCGTCTCCATAGGTGCGGATCAGCAGGGGGATGGTCCAGAAAGCACAGACGGCGGCGATAGGGGTCTTCAAGGCCAGCCAAAAGCTGCCTGACAGAACTTTCCCCAGAATCGGCGAGCCGGTGGACAGGCCTTTGTCTGGAGCAGTGTTTGAAGTTTTCTGGTCGGCTTCAGGCACGTCAGTTTGGTGTCGTTCCATCTGTAAAAAGGAGTCCAGGCTTCATGTCTTGATGGGTTTGGATTTAAGAACATTGGCCCGGTATGGAGTCATCCCATCATTCATGGATCCTGTATGATTGAGCATGATACATGCAGGAGAGGTGAATCGACAACCAGTCGAGTACTGAATTTTAATGAATTTGCTGTGAAAGAGTGTCCCGACTTCCAGAGCCAATGGGCGATTCGCAATCTTCAATATCATGTTTATCAAGGCCATGTCCCCAGACATGCCGGGCTTTGATTTGAAAACCGATGCGAATCAACCATGAATCTGGAATCAGAATTCATGGAATTACAATTCGCATATGATCATATTCGATACCATCACGCCGGAATCCGGCATGAGCCAACTTTTTTTACTTCCCAGGCTTAGCCATTTCCTGACGTGCCTCGCGCAGCTGCTTCAGCACAGATTCCACAAGCAACTCGCCTGAACCTGGCTTCACCGTCGAGTTGGTCACCTCATAACTCCCGCCTGCATATGCCGCCCTGGTCGGGATATAGCAAGTCTCCACGGCATTGGCCAGCTCGATGATCAAAGTGGTTTTAAACGGCGAATTCTGCTTGATGGCCAGGCCTAGATTCACGAAAACCTCGCCCGGAAGGGTCACGATCGCCAAGTCCTCGCCCAAACAAATTGTGTGCACCTCCACCGGTAGGGATTCACCCACTCCCGACCATTCGCGAGTCGACAGAATTGGCCTCGGTGCCGTCTTCCCAGCCAGCGGCTCTTTGTTGCGTAGCTGGTCTACCATCAAGATCTTATGCGCTTGAACATGCTTCAGAAATTCGACACTTTTGCCTGCCACCACATCTTTCATCACAGCCACAGAATCCGTCACATCCTGCTCCGAAAATTCCTGAAGTGCCAGAGGAACCACATTCGATCGCACACTCAGCCGAACATCTTTCAAGGGCTTGAGATGAGTCAATCCTTTCTGGACGGTTTCGCCCAGCGATTTTCCAATCACGTCCGTCTTGTTACGTGTTGAAACACCATCGGAATTCGAGTGATTGATGTCGCCACAACAGCCCGTCCCGAACAGGGAAACCACCTCATTTCCAAGCGCTTGACGAACAGCCGATTCCACAAAGAACGGATAATCGCCGCTCCACTTCAGCCCGCCCACCGTGTCCAGATGGAGGGCGAAGTTGCTCAACACACCGATCGGCTTGGCCTTGGCATCTTTCACCATCAAAAGCCCAATCTCAGGATCGATCGGGCCTGCGATGCGAACCACCTCAGGATGCTTCAGGTTGAGCCAGGTCTGAACCGATCCATCGCGCATCACGAATCGGCGGTTGAACGCGATCGGCGTTTTTTGATCCACCGAGCCAGTCTCAATCGTCGCTGTACCTGCCGACTTGCTGGCCGATTCCACCGCCGATGCTGCCCCTTGAATCAGCTTCTCAACATAGGCTGACCGCAAAGCGTTCGATTTGTCTCCATTTAAGTATTGGGTCAACGACTTGTAATAATCAGGGGCCGTGTGCGAATGGGTGGCGGCCACGATAATACTGTCGAATGGGATTCCCGACTTCTGGGCGGCCAGGGTGCGAATGGCTCCTGAAAGGTCGATGGAAACGCCGGTCAGGTCGCAGATCACCAGAGCCGCCTGCTGACCATTACCGCGAAAGACGATTGCCTTGGCCTTTAAGGGATCAATCTGGCCATCAGCCAGCCGCTCATGAAAATAGCCAGCCATGGGAAAGCCGACCGGCGGAGTGATATCCTGCTCAGCCACTCCCACTTTCAACGAATCCTGAGCCACGGCACCATCGGCCATCGCGGCCATCAAAACAACGGCCATACAGAAGGTTCGGAATCGAAATGGATGGTTCATGGGAGGGACTTTCCGTGGGAGTATCAGGCGGGTGACTCTTCTCAATGATCCCTATCTTACAGGGCACGCTTTTTGAAGCAAGGAGATGGAAACAAACGGAATGCCAGCCAAACTAACCCGCCGCGCCAGCAAGGGCCGCATTAGTGAATAACAAGGCCAACACAAAGACTTGCAAAGTAGAGACTTGCACATAACAGCATGATTTCTGGGACGCATTATTGAATGACCGGGATACCATAAACACTTTCAAAGTAGAGGTTTGAACATAACAGCATGACGACTTGGACGCTCGGCCCTTGCTCGCGCTGCGGGTTAGTCTGGACCGCCTTGGAATCCGGTATGTGCCTAAAGTTTATGATCCCACGACGATTTCATTTGATTCAAACAGATGTTACCCTTGAAATTCCAGTTGCCGAATTGTTAGCAAACAGAACACACGGTTCAATCCTTTTCAAAAATAGGATCATCAAAAAATGACTGCGAATCTGACGGAATCGGAAATGATAAGGTTGTGGGAACTTCATACTGACCTGGAATTTGCGACAAAAGACGCCGTTGCGACCGTCGCGACCATGTCGCCCAATAATCAGGTCAACCACGTTCCTGTGATGACCGGCGGCCGGGGCCACCAGGAGATGATCGACTTCTACAGCCATCATTTCATTCCGAAAATGCCTGCCGATACCGCTCTCAGAATCCTGGCAAGAACCGTTGGGAAAGATCGCCTGATTGATGAGTTTGTCTTTACTTTCACACATGACCTGGAAATGGACTGGATGCTGCCGGGGATCGCTCCTACGTTCCGCAAGGTGGAAATTCCGATGGTTGTGGTGGTCCAGTTTGAAGGGGATAAAATCGCTTGCGAACGGATCTACTGGGACCAGGCCTCGGTTCTGGTACAAATCGGAGCACTTGACCCGGCTGGACTGCCTGTGGTCGGAATCGAGCAGACCCGCAAGTTCGAAGATCCTCAGTTGCCATCCAACGCACTCTTTCAGATCGTTCGCCAGGCATCATTAAAATCCTGAGCCAATCGAGATAAAAAGCCTCTCTTGAGCGAAAAAATCTCAGCTCCAGCAGAGGAGTTTGGAATATTGGCTTCAATCGTCAAAAGCTCGAATGCAATCAATTCACAGGAGTGGGCTTGGGCAAGGAATAGTTGCTGAGGAACGTCGGGACCGACTGATTCACAAACGGGAGAGACTTCCAGCTCTTCATTCCCGGCTTGGTTTGAACCATGTAAGCCCAATGGCCCACCAGAGTCGACGCACTGCCTGTGAACATTTGATTTTCCATAGTCCACTGGCCATTCTTGCGGGTCATGCTGCCAAAGCCCTGAGTGGTGGACGACCCCGTATTAAACGAGAGCAAAAGCTTGCCCTCAGGCGTGACGGATCCAATCAAAGCCGCACTCGACGGAGCGGATCCACCATACTGAGCCACTGTTTCGCCCCAGAAATAGCCGTTTTTATAGCCTGAAATGTGATAAACCGTTTGATCTGGAATCTTGACGATTTCCCCAGTGGATGGCGTGAAAATGATCGCTGGAAGCCCTCGATTGGGGACATTCCAATAAGTGCCTACAAGCCACTGCCAACGCCTTGGTGTCGCGCTTTGAGCCTGATTCACACGTTGATTAGCGACGTGTACTGAAGGTTTTAAACTCGCAGGGACAACCGCAGCACTCAGGAGCTCACGCCCTTCAAGCTCAAAGCTCGACCGGCCAATCATGTTGACCTGACCACTGGTTTTTTTGGTCCGGCCTAAGCCTTGAACCAGATTCTTGATGCGATCCAGGATTTTCATCGAGTTGTATCCTTTTTCAATCTTGTTGTCAATTTGGGGGTTATGCGTAAGATGAGTGGGTTATGTTAGCACTTTTTTAAGGATCAGGTCAAGAAACACATCCGATTTTTAAAACTCAAGACCGGCTAGATTAAGAGGCGCTAGCCTCCGGTTTCCTGGTTTGAATCTAGCCCCCGGTTCGCGGAAGAGAATTAACCGGGGCTAGCGCCAAGACCGGCTAGTGCTCCGTCAAGTCAAGATTGTTGGGTAGGCGGGCGGCACCAGGCATCCCACCCTACATGGGCGGCTTTGTTCCTGTAGGGTGGGGTGAAGCCCACCATTCGTGGCGCGAACGGATGACGTCGATTTATCCAGTCATTCGTAA
>CAMCFM010000382.1 GCA_945874095.1 Candidatus Kuenenia stuttgartensis | reverse complement strand
GATCTGCACAAACACTTCGGCATCGACTTGCCAGAGTCTGTGCGGAACGGTCAGCGTCTAACCACGATGACCTCAGGGCAGGCCAAGTTCCCTGTGGCCCCGTCCAAGTTCAAGTTTAGCCAGATGGGCAAGTCCGGCACCTGGGTCAGTGAACTCCTGCCTCACATCGGTACGCAAGTCGACAAGATTGCCCTGATGCGCACAGTGTTTACAAACGCCATCAATCACGACCCGGCATGCACCTTTGTCATGACGGGTTCGGAAATTCCGGGCAAAGCCAGCTTGGGATCGTGGCTGGCCTATGGTCTTGGCTCCCAGTGCGAGGATCTCCCCGCGTTTGTGGTCCTGACCCCGACCTGGTCGTCGAAAGCCAATGCACAGGCACTCTTTACACGCATGTGGTCTGCCGGCTACCTACCCGGGAAATTCACGGGCGTAGCTCTGCGTGGCCAGGGCGATCCTGTCCTCTATATTCAAAATCCTGATGGAGTGGCCCGAGACGATCGTCGACGCATGCTTGATGCGCTCAATAAAATCAATCAGGCCAACTACGAGCGATACTCTGACCCTGACACTCTGACTCGGATTGCCCAATATGAAATGGCGTTCCGGATGCAGGCGAGCGTACCAGATCTGACCGATTTTTCGAAGGAATCCAAGGAAACGCTCGACCTCTACGGTCCTGAGGTGACCAAGCCCGGCACCTATGCCGCTAGCTGCCTTCTAGCCCGCCGTCTCGCTGAACGTAACGTTCGTGCAATCCAGATCTTGCACCGTGGCTGGGATCAGCACAACAATTTACCCTCCGAAATCGGCCTTCAGTGCAAGGACGTCGATCAACCGACGGCCGCCCTCCTGAAAGACCTCGAACGCCGTGGTTTGCTGGAAGATACACTGGTCGTTTGTGGTGGCGAATTTGGCCGGACGGTCTATTCGCAAGGTGCCCTGACCAAAGACAATTACGGCCGCGATCACCACCCGAAAAACTTCTGCATGTGGATGGCAGGTGCAGGCATCAAGGGTGGTACAGTTTATGGCGAGACCGACGATTTCAGCTACAACATTGCCAAGAATCCCGTGAATCTGAACGCCTTGAATGCCACGGTGCTTCAGCAAATGGGAATCGACCACCGCCGGTTCGTCTTCCCATTCCAAGGACTTGATCAGCGTCTGACCGGTGTTGAACCGTCTGAAGTCATTAAAGGCATCCTTGCCTGAGTCCAGTATCCAAAGCAACTAGAACCCCCTTCACATCAACGGATTCGGTGGCACAAAGTGATGACCCGATTGGCTCATTTCAGATGGCTTCTGAGCGTCGGTTTCGTATTGCTCATCAATACGATTCAAACCGTTGCTGCCGGACCTAATGCAGTTAACCCCCCGGTTGACTTCAATCGTGATATTCGCCCGATACTTTCAAGCCGCTGCTTGACCTGTCACGGTGTGGATGAAGAGGGTCGCAAGGGCGAGCTCAGACTCGACCAACGTGCCGATGTCATTCGAAAGCGTGATGGAACTCAGGTGATCAAACCTGGCGACATTGCCGAGAGCGAGTTGATTGCACGCATCACCAGTCACGATAAAGACGAAGTGATGCCACCCCCCAAGTCTGGGCCAGCTCTCAAACCAGAAGAGATCGACCTGTTGAAGCGTTGGATTGCCCAAGGCGCCAATTACGCAGACCACTGGGCCTTCTCGCCAATCGTTAAGCATACTCTGCCAAAGACTTCAAACGATTCTTGGGCCAAGTCTCCAATCGACAGGTTCATACTCAGTCGTCTGGACCAAGCAGGATTGAAACCTGCGAAACCGGCTGACAAAGCCACCTTGATTCGTCGATTAAGCCTTGATTTGACAGGACTTCCGCCGACTTTGGCTGAAGTGGATGCGTTTTTGGCTGATAGTTCCCCAAATGCCACAGCCAAGGCTGTGGATCGACTTTTGAAGTCGCCCCATTTTGGCGAACGCATGGCACGTGTCTGGCTCGATCTGGCACGCTACGCCGACAGCAAAGGCTATGGCTCAGACTCTTTACGCGAATACATGTGGCGGTATCGCGACTGGGTCATCGATGCATTCAATAAAAACCTGCCTTACGACCAGTTCATCACCGAGCAGATTGCAGGCGACCTGATCGCCAACCCAAACAACGATCAACTTCTGGCAACAGCGTTCCACCGCAACACGATGTCGAACGACGAAGGTGGCACGGACGACGAAGAGTTTCGTGTAGCAGCGATCAAGGATCGGGTGGACACCACTGGCCAGGTCTTTATGGGTCTAACCGTAGGCTGTGCCAAGTGTCACACCCACAAATTCGACCCGATCAGCCAGCGCGAGTATTACCAACTCTTTGCGATCTTCAATCAGACAGAAGATGCGGACAATCCGAACGACGAACCGCGAGTTCCGACCCCCACTCTAGCCCAAGCCACTCAGATTGCCGGCCTCGAGCAAAAAATCAAAGCGTTGGCCAGCACGCCCGTCCCCAAGGGCAAGGATTTTGATGCAGCGATGGCCCGTTGGACGGATTCTGTTCGCCGGGGCACTGCTTGGCAAGCCCTTCGGCCGACCAAATTTGAGACCACCAAAGATCGTGCCCTGGAAGTCAATGACAACAGCGAGATTGTGGCTAAAGGTAGTGCTGACAAAGCGACAGATACGATCAGCGTAAAGCTCCCTCGTGGAACGACTGCCATTCGCCTCGAAGCTATCGCTGATGAAACCGAGATGAAAGGCCCTGGGCTGAACCCTCACGGGAATTTCGTTCTGAGTTCCATTTCAGGGTTGATTGACGACGGTAAAAAGGGTGTCAATGGAGTGAGATTTGTCCGGATTGAATTGCCCGGCAGTGAAAAGATGATCTCGCTGGCTGAGGTGCAAGTCTATCGAGGGCAAGAGAATATCGCCCTCAAGGGAACTGCCGCTCAATCTTCGACAGACTTTTCAGGCCCTGCCAATCTGGCGATCGACGGCAATACCAATGGCGACTTCCACACAAGTAAATCTGTCACCCACACATCCGTTTCCAAAGATCCATGGTGGGAAGTTGATTTGAAGGATCTGGCAGGGTCGGTGGACCGGGTGAATATCTGGAACCGTACGGATAATGCTTTGGAATCCCGATTGGCGGGAGCAGTTCTGACATTCCTTGATTCCAATCGCAAACCTCTCTATAGCCAGGTTTTAGCTGATCCACCCAAGCCCAGTCGCGAGATAACCTTAGGTGGACCAAAGCCGATCTCATTTGCATCAGCCACTTCCAGCCATGATCAGACTGGATTCGAAGTATCGCGAGCGATTGTTCCGCCCAAGCCCGGCAAAAACGACGGTTGGGCAGTCGGTGGAATGCTCGGCAGGTCACATGAAGCCATTTTCCGCACCAGTGCCCCGCTGACATCCGGCACACTGACACTCAAACTGGCTCAAAACTGGGGCGATAAGCACACCCTTGGCCGTTACAAGGTTTATATCTCAACAGATACCGATCCTGTACTTGCATTGCCGGTTGCAATCCGCGATTTGGCAATAGGTTGCGATTGCTGTCGATCACCTGCCGACACCGTCAAGCTTGCGGAATATTACTGGCGTAACATTGCTCCTGAGACAAAAGCGGCCGCCAAAGATCGCGTAAAACTCGAGGATGAGCTCGCCAAGCTACGTACCCAAGTGGTCAAAACTCCTGTCCTGAAAGAACTTCCAGCCGATAAACGTCGCAAAACGAACGTTCTTGTCAAGGGGAATTACAAGCAACCAGGCGATTCTGTTACACCGAATGTGCTCGGAAGTTTCCACACATTGAAGGCGCAGAAAGGTCGCGAGCTCACTCGTCTGGACCTTGCAAACTGGGTCACCGACAAATCCAATCCTCTGACCGCTCGCGTGGCTGTGAATCGGTTTTGGGCCACGATTTTTGGGCGTGGTCTGGTCGAGACCGAAGAAGATTTCGGGACTCAGGGCCGTTCGCCAACGCACCCGGAAATGTTGGATTATCTGGCCACAGAATTCATGGAACATCAGTGGGATGTGAAGTGGCTGGTGAGCCAGATAGTGAATTCCGCCACCTACGCCCAGTCGTCGCAGGCCACGGAAAAAGCCCGCGAGACTGACCCTCGGAATGACCTTCTATCGCATTACCCGAGAATGCGTCTTGAGGCCGAAACCATTCGTGACCAAGCGTTGGTTATCAGCGGTCTTTTCGCTCCAACCATTGGTGGTCCATCGGTTTACCCACCTCAGCCAGCAAATATCTGGCAGGCCGCTTTCAATGGTCAGAGAACTTGGCCGACCAGCGCTGGCCCTGACAAATATCGCCGTGGCCTGTACACATTCTGGCGACGCACCACGCCCTATCCTTCGATGGCTGCGTTTGATGCGCCGAGCCGTGAAGTCTGTTCCATTCGCCGGATTGGTTCGAACACGCCTCTGCAAGCCTATGTGACTTTAAACGACCCGGTTTTTGTCGAAACAGCTCAGGCCCTGGCCCGAAGAATGATTCGCGAGGGCGGTGCAACCCCTGAATCCAGAATCTCTTACGGATACAAGTTGGCGACCGCTCGGGGAATCACCCCAGAACGCCTGAAGGTTTTGCAAACGCTTTACAGCCAAGAGTTTGACCGCTACAAAGCCGATCCAAAGGCAGCCAAGGCCATGTCCGAAAGCCAGTTAGGTGCATTACCAACGGGCGTTTCAGCTCAGGAAGCAGCCGCTTTGAGCGTGATTGGCAACGTACTATTGAACCTCGATGCGGTTCTGACGAAAGGTTGATCCAGTCCCATGACAAAATTGATTCGTCTGGAAGATCAGATCCGCACAGAATGGGCCCGACACGTCACCCGTCGGCACTTTCT
>CAMCFM010000381.1 GCA_945874095.1 Candidatus Kuenenia stuttgartensis | reverse complement strand
CAGCCTTGGTCAAACACAATGGCAAACCGATTCCTCCGGAAGTGATCGGTGGCCAGCGATATGCCTTTATTCGTAGCGATGCGGCGGCGATGGCCCCTCAATTCAAGTTCAGCAAGCATGGTCAAAGTGGCTTGGAAATTGCCGACATTCTGCCCCATCTGGGCCGGGTGGCGGACGAGATCTGTATGATCAGGTCGGTTAAAACCGATCAGTTCAACCATGCACCTGCCCAGATTTTCATGAACACCGGCTTTGCCCAACCCGGTCGGCCCAGTATGGGTTCGTGGGTCGTCTATGGGCTGGGCAGCGAGTCCCGTGATTTGCCTGCGTTTGTAGTAATGAGCACAGGTTCAGGCATCAGCGGTGGTTCTGCCAACTGGTCTTCCGGATTTTTACCCACCGTTTATACCGGCACGCGATTGCGCAACAGCGGCGATCCGATCCTGAACGTTTCCAACCCTTCCGGGATCGATGCCCAGGTTCAGGCCGATACGATTGACCTGGTGAGCCGTCTGAACCGTCATGAAATGAGTCAGGTGGGCGATCCGGAAATCCGGACCAGGATTGCGTCCTATGAGATGGCTTTTCGGCTCCAGACATCGGCACCTGAGCTGATGGATCTGCGGTCGGAATCCAAAGAAACTCTGGAGCTTTACGGAGCCGATCCCGCCAAGCCTTCATTCGCCCGAGCCTGTTTGCTGGCCCGGCGGATGGTAGAACGAGGCGTGCGATTCATCAATATCTATAACGAAGGCTGGGATGCCCACTCAGATGTGGTTGGGAATCATACAAGTAATGCACGAGCCACAGATCAGGCCTCAGCGGCTCTTCTTCTGGACTTGAAGCGACGAGGAATGCTCGACGAAACTCTGGTCGTGTGGGGCGGCGAGTTTGGCCGAACGCCCATGGTGGAAACCAATACAGCTCTGGGCCGGGCACTGGGCCGCGACCATCACCCTCAAGCGTTTTCGATGTGGATGGCCGGTGGTGGTATCAAGCCAGGCATGTCGTATGGTAAGACCGATGAACTCGGGTTTAACATCGTTGAAAATCCAGTGCACGTACACGACATTCAGGCCACCATTTTACATGCACTTGGGCTGGACCACGAGCGGCTCACCTATGTCTATCAAGGCCGGCCTTTCCGCCTGACCGATGTTCACGGGAGTGTGGTGAAGCCGATTCTGGCGTGATTTGTTGGAATTCACCACCTGTCAGTTCCCTCGTGGGTGTGGAATATCTTACGTTTCAGATGATCATGAAACGGTTTGTCACTAAGTTCGGAATCTGCAGAGGTGTTTGAGGGGGAAAAATGTCAACCAATTTGATTTCAGGAATCGTTCCCGTCAACCACCGTAAAGCTGATGACGATCAGGCGGAATGGCGGGATCAGCAGGCAATTGCGAAGGCGACCAAGGCAGCAAACGCACGTCAGATCAGTGGTCGGCGGCGATTTATCGACCCGACTACATGCGAACGAGACTACAGTCTTGATGAATTGGAATTCATGAAAGCCGTGGATCAGTATAAGAAAACCAGTGGGCGGCCGTTTCCAACGCTCTGTGAAATGTTGGAAGTGCTTTGCTCACTGGGTTATCAGAAAATTTATGAGTTGGAGCCTTCGAGCGTGTAAGTGATGTGGCGGAGCCAGGCGTCGGAGCTATCCGGATGATCCTGACGATAGTGCACGCCCCGTGATTCGGTACGGGTCAGAGCGGCGTCGATCATCAGGCGTGCCAAAGTGAGCATGTTTTGGAGAACCCAGCCATCTGGATCAACAAAAACCTGTTCCAGAGCATAACGGCTCCAGAAGTCGACCTGCTCGGCCGCTTCTTCGAGTTTGTGCGATTCCCGGGCCAAGCCTACAGACCTGACCATCAAAGCCTTTAGGGCGTGCTTGACATCGGCGATGTCCAGCATGAGGTTTCTGGGTGTGGGCGGTGCTCCACAGCTTACAGGCGGAACCATCAGGGCCGGGATTGGGTCGTGAATCAATTCCTGGGTGATATTTTCGGCCACTCGGGCACCGTAAACCAAGCCTTCCAGAAGGCTGTTTGAAGCGAGACGGTTGGCTCCGTGAAGGCCGGAACTGGTCACTTCACCAGCGGCCCAGAGGCCTTTGATCGAGCTTTGGCCGTTTTCGTCCACCTCGATCCCGCCGATGTAGTAGTGGGCCCCGGGCCTGACTGGAATCTGGTCGGTGGTGATGTCGAGGTCAAATCCACGACAAAGTTGGTCGATGCCGGGGAATCGGCGGCGGATCAGATCCGGATCAAGGTGCGAGAGGTCGAGATAAACACATGGATGCTGAGTGGCGGCCATGCGGTCCCAAATGGCTCGTGAAACGTCATCGCGTGGCGCAAGTTCAGCTTGGGGGTGAGCTTCTGGCATGAACCGGATACCGTCGCGATCTCGCAGATAGGCGCCTTCGCCGCGAACGGCTTCGGTAATCAGGTGGCGACTGGAACCTGCGATATAAAGCACGGTGGGGTGGAATTGCATGAATTCAAGGTCGCGCAGGCGGGCGCCGGCGCGGAAGGCCAGAGCATGGCCGTCGCCGGTGGCGATCGACGGGTTGGTCGATTCGCGATAAAGCTGGCCTGCTCCACCAGTTGCAAGAATCACGGCACGGGCCCAGACGATAGACATGCCGCGCTTGCGATCCCAAACCAGAACGCCCCGGCAACGTCCTTCGTAAGTGATCAGGTCTACTGTGAAACTGTTCTGCCAGATCTTCAAGTTCGGTAGTGAAGCCGCTTTTTCCAGAACGGCCCGCATAACTTCCCGACCAGTGGCATCGCCCAGTGCATGGACAATTCGGGCATGAGAGTGACCACCTTCGCGGCCTAAGGCGACTTCGCCATTTTCGAGATCAAACTGGGTTCCCCAGTCGATCAGTTCCGAGATTCTCAGAGGAGCTTCACGCACGACGGACTCGACAATCGACTCGTCACAAAGCCCTTTGCCAGCCATATGCGTGTCTGAAATATGGTCTGCAAAGGCGTCCTCGGGATCCATCACGCCGGCAATACCGCCCTGAGCATAGGAGGAGTTGCTTTCGCGAATTTCGTCCTTTGTCACCACCATCACGCGATAAGGTTCGGGAATGCCCATGGCGGCCCTGAACCCGGCCAGGCCACCACCGATCACCAGAACGTCGGTGAAGTGGTTCGGTAAATCCTGAGGGTCGAAACCGGCCAGATATCGTCGGGGATGTTCCGGAGAGAGCTTTGCAAGCGGTTCGAGTAAAGGTTTAGGAGAGACGCGACCATCGCCATCAGAGACTGTCATCGATCCGATCCCGATCCCGGCTCATCGCCGTTTTTATTGGCCGGACGAGATTCGCCCGAATTGGTTGTGCCAGCCCCGCGCGGATTCGCTCGGGAAAGGCCTTTTTGATATGCTTCGAACCGCGAGCGCAAGGCCGATGGAATTCGGGCCCTGGCGCCTTCCAGATTCCCTTGCGACCCATCGTCAGCGACCATTCCGGCTCCACGATTTGACCGGCTGGTCACCTGCCCGCCTGGCAAGTTGCCTGGCAGTGAGACTTTACGATTTTCAGAGTCCTTGCCCGGTGTCGATGTCACTTCGGTGGTTCCATCACCATCAGCCGCTTTACGTTCTTCTTTGGGAGGAGCTTCAAATTTCCGGACAAACTGGTCGATCTCTTCACGAGAAAGGCCTGTGGAATCTTCCAGATCTTTGGAAATCTCGTTCTTGTCCACCATCTCACGCAATCGCTTCAGCAAACGCTGATCCGCCTTCTGATCAGGCGTCAAATTCTCGTTTGGTTCAGGCTGATCAGGCTCGACAGCACGTGGAGAAGGAGTGGACTCATCAGGTTTGGGCGCTGGAGTTTCCGTACCTTTACGCATTCCACCGGCCTTGGGCGGAGCGTCCGTCAATGGGCCTGGCTTGCCGTTTTCCTCGCCAGGTTTCTCAGACTTACCAGATTCATCGCCCGGCTTATCACCCTTTTGAGCGTCCTTCCCTTGTTCGCCCGGCTTATCGCCCTTTTGAGCGTCTTTACCCTGCTCGCCCGGCTTGTCACCCTTTTGAGCGTCCTTCCCCTGCTCGCCCGGCTTATCACCCTTTTGTTGGGCATCTTTCCCTTGCTCGCCTGGCTTATCACCCTTTTGTTGGGCATCTTTACCTTGCTCGCCTGGCTTATCGCTCTTCTCTTGTGCTGTCTTAGGCTGACCTTGGCCTTTTTCTTTGCCAGCTTCATCACCAGCTTTGGCTTTCTCGTTACCAGCTTGTTTTGACTGATTTTTTGGCGATCCTTTTTCTACGCCGTCTTTACCAGCCTTTTTAGACTCTCCATCAGGTCGCTCGCCTTTTTCGCCAGCCGATTTTGATGAATCCTTGGGCTGGCCTTTTTCTTGACCGGCCTGCCCTTTTTCATCACCCGCTTTTGCCGAGTCTTTGGGCTCAGCACCAGGTTCACCCTTGTCGGAACCTTTTTCGTCGCCAGCTTTATCGCCTGACTCCGCAGATTCTTTCCCAGAATCCCCCGGCTTGCCCTTCTCTTGGCCTTTTTCTTGACCAGACTCCGCAGACTCTTTACCAGAATCCCCCGGCTTGCTCTTCTCTTGGCCTTTTTCTTGACCAGACTCGGCAGACTCTTTGCCAGAATCCCCCGGTTTGCCCTTCTCTTGGCCGGACTTACTCTTCTGTTTGCCGGGCTGACCTTTTTCCTGGCCTGATTTGGCCGATTCTTTGGACTGGTCTCCGGCATCACTCATTTTTTCTTGCCCGTCTTTTTCCGAACCAGCTTTTTCTTCGCCCTCACCTTTTTCGCCAGCGTCTTGTGGCTTGTCGTTTAGCCCAAGTGCATCGCGTAATTTATTGAGCTTGTCGCGATCCTG
>CAMCFM010000380.1 GCA_945874095.1 Candidatus Kuenenia stuttgartensis | reverse complement strand
CGCGTTGGTTCCGACCTTGCCAGGCGACTTGCCGGGCGAGGGGCGAATGTGGCCATGACATTCCATACCAGCCAGCTTGAAATCGAAGCCACTTTGGACGAGATCCGGAAAACGGCAGGCGTTAAGGCGATCGCCATCAAGGCTGATCTTTCAGACCCTGATCAGGCTCAAAATGCTGTGAATCAAACCATCGATGCATTCGGGCGGATCGATGTGCTGGTTAACATGGCTTCGATTTTCCCCAGAACTCCATTTGAAACGTTAAAACCAGTCGATTTCCAACGAAATATCGCCGCCAATCTCGCCGGCCCCTATCACACCGCGGTGGCGGCTGGCCAAGCCATGCTCAAGCAATCGGCAGGTGCCGATGGGTTCAAAGGCCGAATGATTCATATCGGCGATTGGGCCATCGACCGTCCCTACAGACACTATCTGCCATATTTGATCGCCAAAGGTGGCCTTAAAACCATGACACTTGCGATGGCGGTGGAATTGGCCCCTCATGTGCCTGTGAATATGATCCAGCCGGCCATGATCGACCCACCGCCTGACATGACAGCTGACGACATTCAACAAGTCGTAAACGCAACTCCGCTAAGGCGTGTGGGCAATCCGGGCGATGTCAATGAGCTGATTCTTTATTTGATCTATTCCACCGGATTCGTGACAGGTAGTTGTTTTCGAGTCGATGGAGGCCGCTTTTTAAGCGACGGCCTTGAATGACCGGTTGACACAACTTTAGGCCAGTGCAGCGATTGCGTTTGTAAAAAGCTTCAAGCCATCGGCTGAAGGTAGGGCATTTTTAGGAAACCGAGTCCAGTTCGGGTGGTGAAGTGGAGTCACGAACCGTTCAGGGTGCGGCATCAATCCTAAAATTCGGCCTGTTGGGTCGCACACGCCGGCCACTCCAAGGGGTGATCCATTTGGGTTGGCTGGATACTGTTCGGTGGGTTGTCCGGTTGTCGGGTCGATATAGCGTAATACAACCTGTCCATTGGCTTGCAGTTGGGTTAATTCTTCAGGAGAGGCTGTCATAAATCGGCCTTCTCCGTGAGCTGATGGCATGGAGATGGAGGTGATGCCTTGCAGAAAGACCGATTTCCCGGCCTCGACCTGCATGGAGACCCATCTTGCTTCAAATTGACGGCTCACATTGTAGGTGAGCGAAGCCGTCGGCTTCATCCCGGCTCGTGCACCTTCGGGCAGAAGTCCTGTGGCTACAAGGACTTGGAATCCATTGCAGATCCCCAGGATCAAGCCCCCGTTATCGACGAAAGTTCGTAGGGTGTCGCCTAGAGTCTGGTGGATTCGGGCCGACCAGACTCGACCTGCGCCGAGGTCATCGCCATAGGAGAAGCCTCCGGGAAATGTCAGAATCTGGAATTCTGACAATTTGGAGGGCGATTCCAGAAGGCGATGGAAGTGCCAGATTTCGGATTCAGCTCCAGCCATTTTCCAGGCCTGGGCTGTCTCTTGATCGCAGTTTGTTCCAGGTGCACGCAGGACAAGAGCTTTCGGGGCGACCATGATTCGTTCTTCATCTCTCCGTCACAATCGTTCAGACGCGTTCATTTTTTTCGGATGGTAAAACGCGCCGGAGCGAAGGTGGATGCCAGTTCTGATCAATACAGTTCAGGTCAATACTGAGCTTCGTTATAGCCGTACAGGTGGGACGTATGGTCGTTTTCAGAGCGATACGCCAGCTTGCGCCGGATCAGATCTGCTTCATAAATCTGGACGACAAAGTCGGCCGCAATTTTCAAGCGGGAGCTGGTCCCCTTGGAGCTTTCTTCTTGTGATCCGCGGCGGAATTCCACCACGCCCACATGCTTGGCCTGGCCTTTGACATAGTTGATTCCAGGAATCCCATCAGCATCGCCTGAGATCAAAATGGCAATGTCGTAGGTATCGCGTAAGGCCACCATGTCCACAGCCAATGAGGTGTCCAGGCCTTTTTCATTCATGCTGTGATTCAGAAGGTCGACTTTCCAGTGGCCTTCCTGACGAATCTCAACGAAGTCGGTTGCGGCCTGAACTCCGAAATAGAATCGCTTCTTCCGCTCAAGAGCTTTCCGCTTGTTGTCATACCACTCGCGAGTTTCACCAAAGCACATGGCCCAGGCTTCGTCGTCGCGATTGAGTTCCGGCGAGGTGATCATCAGCTCTTTGACACGGTCCAGATAGTATTCCTTGAGCCTGACGTTCATATCAAACCGGCTTCGGAGGCGGCTTTCGGCCTTGGGGTCGTTCAGGTCCCACTCGTCCATCTTGCCAACGACGTACCAGTAAATCCGCGAATGTTGAGGGGCAGGCCACGGCGAACCTTCCGCGAAAGTACGTCCCCAGTAGCGAACGCTCTCTTCAAAAACGTGACGATAAAACGATCCGTAGTCGTCCACTCGCAAGTTCAGGTGTTTGAGGACCCCGTCCAGATTCGAACCGTCTACAAAAGTGACAAATCGCTGCATTTGAAATCTCTCCAATGTGCCATTTAATTAATTTCATGACACGCATTTTCTTGTGAATGTGGCTTCAAATTCGTTCAACAGGCATAATCTTTTTAGCATTTGGGAAACCAGTCCAGTGGCCGTTTCCAGGCAGTCTGAAGGTCTGTCACCGAACTGTCAATCAAAATCGATTGATCCAGACCTTTGATTTGTAATCGATCATGACCCGGTTGCCCGGCCCCGACCACTTCGCCCAATCGGCCGACTGGCAAATCAGCCCAAAGTTCACCCAGCTCCTGTACAGCATCGCCAGCCACTTCCACAACGAATCGTGAAGGAGCTTCGCCATAAAGCAATACGGTATCAATCGCAGCAGAATCTTCGCAGGGGATGTCTCTTAATGAACACCTTACGCCCAGACGGCCCCCCATGGCCATCTCTGCCAGTGCCACCGCCAAACCGCCTTCCGAAATATCATGGCATGAACGAATCCAGCCTTTGCGGATCGCTTCATGCAACTTATTAAAGACTCTCAGAGCCAACTCGCAATCCACCTTCGGGATCGGAGCAGGTGCGTTCAAGAAGTGGTTGGCCCACACGGACCCGCCCATTGCAGCCTGAGTGTAGCCCAAAATCCAGATCTCGTTACCAGCCTCTTTCAAGTCCATCGTCACAGCATCGTGCACATCTTCCATTTGCCCCATCGCGCTGATTAAAAGCGTTGGAGGGATGGATCGAGAATGCCCGTCGTGCAGGAACTCGTTATATAGACTGTCTTTACCAGAGATGAACGGGGTTTTCCATGCCAGCGAAAGATCGTGGCACGCCTCAGCCGCTTCCACCAATCGGTCCAGATTCTCTGGGCGTTCCGGATTACCCCAGCAGAAGTTGTCCAGTAGAGCAATCCGGGACGGATCCGCACCTACAGCAACGCAGTTACGCACAGCTTCGTCGATCGCAAGTGCTGCCATACGATAGCTATCCACAGATCCAGAGTGGATCTGTAGGCCACATGAAACAACGAGGCCACGGTTCGTCTCTTGAGAAGGCCACAGTACAGCCGCGTCGGACGGAGCGTCGGCTCCCACTCCGACAAGTGGTTTAACCACCGTAGCTGCCTGAACTTCGTGGTCGTACTGACGAATGATCCATTCTTTGGACGCAATGTTTTCGTCAGAAAGCAGTTCCAGCAGCTCTTGCTGATGATCGTGAGTCGAGGTGTATGTCGGCTCAAAGGTCTGAACCGGCACGGATTCTGCCCTTCGGATCACCTTCGGACGTCCCTCATGCAGGAAGTGCATGTCAAGGTCGCCGACGACTTCTCCGTGATATTGCAGAGTCAATCGGCCGGAGTTCACAAAGGTACCAAGTACAGTGGATTCCACACCTTCCGACTCGCTCAAGGCTTTCAGGGCTTCCCAGTTTTCAGGAGGGACAGCCAGAACCATCCGTTCCTGAGCTTCACTGATCCAAATCTCTGTGTAGGAAAGACCTTCGTATTTCAGAGGCGCATTTTCCAAGTGGACAACGGCACCCAGGTCCGCGCCCATCTCGCCTACAGCCGAGCTGAATCCACCGGCTCCGCAGTCGGTGATGGCTCGGAAAAGGCCACGGTCACGGGCTTGCATCAGGACATCAAGGACCATCTTTTCAGTGATGGCGTTGCCGATCTGAACGGCTCCGGAACTGACCACTTCGGACTCGCTGGTCAGCTCAATCGAGCTGAAAGTGGCTCCGTGGATGCCGTCGCGACCGGTTCGGCCACCCATTGCGACGATCAGGTCACCGTCAGCGACGCTTTTTTCAGACATTCCACGCGGAATCAAGCCAATCGTTCCGCAGAATACGAGGGGATTAGCGAGATAGTCAGGGTGAAAAGCGACCGCTCCGTTGACTGTCGGGATGCCCATCCGGTTCCCATAGTCGCGCACACCTGCCACAACGCCTTTGAGGACGCGGCGCGGGTGCAGAACACCTGGGGGTAGGCAATCGGCTGGAAAGTCGGGTGGGGCGACGCAGAAAACGTCGGTGTTGGCGATCGGCTTCGCGCCAAGGCCGGTGCCCATCGGGTCGCGAACCACTCCGCCGATGCCTGTGTTGGCACCCCCGTATGGGTCGATGGCCGAAGGGTGGTTGTGGGTTTCTACTTTGAAACAGACGTCGTATGTGTCGTCAAAACTGACCACTCCGGCGTTGTCTGCAAAAACACTCACAACCCAGTCGGCGTTGAGCTTGCTGGTGGCTGCGAAGATCGTTTCCTTCAAGAGGTTACGATATGATCGGCCGCGTTTTTCGACGACACCCTTGAGTGTCTTATGAGAGCAGTGTTCGGACCATGTCTGGGCAATCGTCTCCAGCTCGCAATCGCTCGGATTTCGGCCAGAGGTTGCATAGTGGGCCTGAATGATCCGCATTTCGTCGATTGA
>CAMCFM010000379.1 GCA_945874095.1 Candidatus Kuenenia stuttgartensis | reverse complement strand
ATTTGATGGCAAACATAAAGCCCTAGCCCTGTTCCATTTGGCTTTGTTGTGAAATAAGGCTGAAACATGCGGCACTGGTCCACCAGTCTGATGCCTCGTCCATTATCGGCAATGGTCAATTGCAATCGTGTATCGGAAATCAATTGTGCAGAAATACGGATCAAACCCTTGTCACTGGTCGCATCAATGGCATTAAAAACGAGATTCAGAACCAGCTGCATCAAGTGGTCGCGTATCGCACGCACTGGGGGTAAATCTGGTTCGATAAAAGTTTCAATGCATCGCTCCTGAGTCCTCTGGTAATATTTCAGAATATCCATGGCCTCCTGCACCACATCGGCCAAAATGATCTGGCTGATCACTTCATTTGCCGGTCGGCTGAATTTTACCAGCTCGCGCACTGTTCTTGAAATGCGCTGGAGTTGATTGTCAATCAGGCCGAGTTTTTCCTTCGTATAATCATCCTGATCCTTGCGGCGTCTGAGGATCTGGATCAAAGAGCTCATCGCGGCCATCGGGTTACCGATTTCATGCGCGATTCCTGCGGAAAGTAGCCCAAAGGCAGCCATTTTCTCTTGATGGATTACCCTTGCCTGTGCCAGCCTGAGTGCTGACGATCGCTCTGCCACGCGTGCTTCAAGCTCTTCCGAAGACGTCCTCAATTCCTGATTCAACCGGTCTGAGTCAGATGTAGCAGCTTTCAGGAGTCCTGCCAGCGCGGAACTGGCCCACGTGGCCCAGGCCAGCATGACAACTGTCATGACCATGTCTGTCCATTGGTTCTGATTTTGAAGTCCGACCGCCGTTGCCAGAGCCATAAGACTGACGGAATCAAAAAACCAGGTGGTCCAGGCGACTCTTGGCGAATATCGAATGGCGACGCAGATCAGGCTGAGCAGATAATACCAGCGGAAGGGGCTTCCCAAGCCGGTGTCGTGATAGCAGAGGAGGCCGATAAACAAGGCCTCAAGAAGTGAAACAATCAGCGGTAATCGCTTGAAAAAGACCTCGCCCATCAGGTGCCATGCTGTGTCGAGCGATGCATAGCCGGCCCCAAGAGCCAGAAAAGCCCTTACGGCAGAAGGGTTTGCCAAGCCACTGCGGGACTCGACCAGGACATATCCCATCACGATTCCGAACCATCGGATTCGAACAATGATCCGACCGGCAGCTAAATCCCAGCGGTTGGCAGGATTTGTGGCTGAGGCCTGAATGTCTCTCAGAAAGTTGTTCCAGAATTGTCGCCAGTTCGTTATGCCCATCCCAAAGCCATTTCCTAGCTGATTTTCAGAAGTCGCAGGGGTGAATGAGGGTTCGAAGGGTTTTGTCTGTCGCAACATTTAGCTATTATAGACAAACGAGCCGAAATGATGATGGCCCGATCGCCTTCGAATCTCGATTTCAGCCAGAAAATCAGGCCAAACGTTGACCGAGGAACGCGCGTTCATGGAATCCCAGAATCAATCGCCCTTGCCCGAAGCCGGTCCGAAAAGTTCGTCCCGTCGCGATCTGACCAAACTTTTCTGCACGATAGTTCTGGGAATCTTCTCCATTTCACTGGCCATTGGCTTCGCACCTCTTCTAACAGTTCTGGCACTGATACATCGCTGGGTGTCCCATCAATTTTTTGAGGTGCCGCGACTGGCATCACTTCGGGCGGAATCGCAAATGGTACTTTTAAGAGGCCATTTAACGGTCTGGTGTGGCTTGCTGGCAGTCTGGATTCAGCTCGGTCGGAAATGCAATCGAGAAATAAAAACGCTCGGATATGTCATTCTGATCGGCTGGGCCATACGAGCTGGAGCATGGATCGTGGGCGGAAACCTGCCGCTCATTCCGGGCGATAGCAGTCATTATATTGAAACTTCAAATTCAGTCGCCATCGGGCTCCCATCGTCAAAACACTATGTCGAGAGCTTTTTTCGCGATTATCCACCGATCAGGGCTGGAAAGCCTGTGCTTGACGACTGGGCGACTCCGTTGTTCGCAGATTGCCTTGGCCTGATTTATCGAATCACAGGCTCTGGGATCGGCCCCGGTAAAGACCTTGCAATTACTTTCGGGCTTGCCAAAGGTCTGAGTTTCATCTTTAATTTATTGACACTTCCGTGCCTGTATTTATTCACCCGCCGCTGCGTTCATGCTCCCGCGGCTTTACCCGTTACAGCTCTGGCAGCCATATTGCCGGTTCATGTGATTTATGCCGGTATGGAATTGCGTGAGAGTCTGGTGGGCCTTACAAGTGTGGTTGCGGTTTGGCTGGCTCATGAATTTGTAATGGCGAAACAAATGAAATTGAAACTCGGTCTAGCCATTCTTGCCGGGCTTGCTGGCGGGTTCGCCATTCTGTCCCGCAACACCGCCTTGGTATTGGTCTTTTGCCTCGGCCTCTGGCTGATCTGGAACGGCGGAAAACGAGGATTTCAACTATTACCGATCTGGGCCATGACAGTTCTCATGGTGATTGCTCCTTGGGCATGGCTCACCTATAAAGAATATGGCAAGCCATTTTACAGCTATACTGAACATTTTGCCCACACTTTCAGTTGGACGGTGCACCATTATGCCGCTGGAGTGCCTGATCCTAAAGCCTTTTATCAGAATAACATGCCTGAATTGATCCGTGTGAAAATCAAATCCGTGCTGATCCTGTTCGGATATTCCACCATGATTTTATCCATGCCGGTGGCATATGGATTTTATAGTCGAATGAGGAGGCCAATGGAGCGGTCGGGAAGACCTTCCGATCAACTTGCATTATTGCTATTCCTCGGGTTTGCGGGAGCGACCATTCTGAGGATTGCCGATGTGACGCAAGTGGCCCAGTTGGGCCGATATTATATGCCGATTTATTTGATCATGTTGCCCACAGCCGTGCGAGGTTTGATGGAACTGAAATGGCCGGAAATGGAATCTGTGCGGAGTCTTAAAACGGTGGCTGCATTAAGTCTGATCGGCTGTCTCTGGGCCGACCCGACATGGGCTTATGATGCAAGCTGGTTCGTAAAGCCATTTCAATTGCATTGGCCAGGTCTGGTTGATGCAGGCCGATTTATTCAGGAGAATCCTGATCAGGTACCGGCCAATGCGCGGGTCATGAGCTGGTTTCCGTGGGAGATGCGCGTCACCAGCAACCGGATTACCGTGCTGATGCCTCGGAGTTATGATGCACGCAGGATACGCGAAGTGATGGACCAATATGGAGTGACTCACGTGATCTGGGGCTCATTTGAAACGCCTCAGCATGTGGATCCCGAAACATTTGGTCCTTATCTGACAGGCGTCAAGGCAGGTATTGGCCTGTCATCTGCAAACGAAATTTATCGAACCCCACGCGAGTCGGGCGGAATGTATCCTGTCTCGATTTATCGGCGATCAAGATAGTCATCCCATCAAAATGAAATTGAAACATCTCAAAAGCCTGATTTTCTGGACTCTACCAGTCATTTTGATGATCTGGTGGAGAGGCCATACGTTTGGCCCGACCGTTCTGGAAAAAACCGGATTGAATTTGTGGCCCGTTGTATCAGGCCGGTCTGAGCCACTTGATTGTGATGAATCGGCTTATGGATATATGGGCAGGAGACAAGTGGAAGGGGCTGTACTTTATCGGGATCTGACCGAATATAAGCCACCGCTTGGATATTGGTTTTATGCAGTTGGAGTCGGTGTTGGTGGAGCCTCCGAAATGACCGTCAGGCTCATGATTATCCCAATCTTGGTTTCAAATATGTGGCTGATTGCCAGCATTTTATTCAAACTTTCAGGTCGATTTGGTGCATGGGTTGGAATGATTGTTTTTATATTGGTCTCGACGGATCCATACGTCTATGGGAACGGATCGAATCTTGAGCATTTAATGAATCTAGGTCTGACAGCAGCACTTTTCGCTGTTATTCAAAGTGAAAAGTCTGAGAATCCATGGAGATGGTGGATTCTTGCGGGAATTGCAGTCGGATTATCATCGGCAGTGAAGCAAGTCTGCCTGCTGGGACTGATACCTCTGATGATTTACGAAATCTCGCAAACGAAAGAGTTGAAATACAGGATAAAAAATATTGCATATCTAATAACCGGTTTTATGGTACCGTGGTTGATTGTGGGCCTGATTTTGTGGAGCCAGGGTGCGTTGATGGCAGCTTGGGCGGATGTGGTGCAATATAGCCGTGCATTGGCTGCCAATACTCCACCAGATGCCAACGCTCCGCCCGGTTTTTACCGGTGGTTGACCGGGAATGCCGACCCTCGCAATGGGCGATTACCATGGCCATTTGACCGCACAGACTGGCTTGTCTGGTGGGGCACTGGTTCGTGGCCGATTGTCATTGCAAGTGCGTTCGTTACTATTGCAATCATGACGCGAAAAAAAGCCGACGGGAATCAGAAAAAGCTGATAGCCGGAATGTGGCTGATGTGCTGGGGAATGATTGTTCTTCCTGGATTATACTGGCAGCATTATTACATGCTACTGGGGCCGGGTTCAGCCTTGCTGATCGGCTTGTCTGCAGGCTCTCCAATAAAACGTCGACTGGGAGTAGGGTTTTTGCAATTATTACTCGCGATGGCCATCATATCCACGATAGGAATTCAGGTCAGGTCGTATCTGATGGTACCGGCCGAGCAATTGACGGTGAAATATAAGGGTGGGGCACAGTGGGTTTCATTAAGGCTGATGAGTGAGGATATCGAGAGGCGGATTGAAAGTTGGAACCCTCGGCCACGTATGGAAATGTGGGGCTGGCAGAGCCCGGTTTTGTTTTATGCGGATCTGGATGCTCCAAGTGCGTATTTCTTTACGGATCCACTCATGAAAGCGTTTGCATTAAAGGGGCATCCTCAGGTTCAGCCAAGGCTGGAGCAATTGACGAAAGATCTTGAA
>CAMCFM010000378.1 GCA_945874095.1 Candidatus Kuenenia stuttgartensis | reverse complement strand
AGAGTTAAAGTATTACCGTCACGAATGGATATAAAAACAGGGTTCCGTGGCGCCGTTGACAGCCACAAATCAGGATTCGATATGGCCATTACCAAAGAGTCGAAGCAGGAGATCATCGGTTCCTTCCAACAAGTGGATCAGGACACCGGTTCTCCGCAAGTTCAGATTGCTATCTTGACGGCACGAATTAACGATCTCGCGAACCACTTCAAGACACACGCCAAAGACCATGCAAGCCGACGTGGGCTACTCATGATGGTCTCCAAGCGTGCCAGTCTTTTGAAATACCTCCGCAATCGCGATCGTAAGACGTATCTTGACGTCATTCAACGTCTTGGGCTTCGTAAGTGATATCACACTTGCCCTATTTCATAATGGAATTCGGAAGAGCGAACCGTTCCTGTCGGAACTGGTTCGTTTTTTCGTTTTCTCATTGATTACCTCTGTGTATTCGCAGCAATGTGAATGGTTTGATACAACAAAATATAGAACCACTCCAAAGGGCTTGTCAGGCACTGTAGCCTGAGGCTTTTGGTTTGATGAAGGCGGATAAAAGAAAAATGAGTTCTGCACCTACGACTCCTCGCAAGCCCGTCAGCGTTTCACGCACTGTCGGCGGCAAACTGATCACTTTAGAAACCGGCAAACTGGCCAAACAAGCCTCCGGCGCAGTCGTTGTCCGGATCGGCGACACCATGAGTCTGGTCGCGACCGTCACAGCCAAAGGCCGTGAAGGTCTTGATTTCTTCCCCCTGACGGTGGATTACCGCGAAAAAGTCTACTCCGCAGGTAAATTTCCAGGTGGATACATTAAGCGAGAAGGTCGTCCTTCCACTAAGGAAATTCTGACCGCTCGATTGATCGACCGTCCTATCCGCCCACTCTTCCCAGCTTCCTATCGGGACGAAGTTCAGATTCAAGCCAGCCCAATCTCAGCAGACCGCCAGAACGACTCTGACGTCATCTCACTGATTGGTGCATCAGCATCCCTCCTGCTCGCCCAGGCTCCATTCCACGGCCCACTTTCCGGCGTGCGTCTGGCTCGAATCAATGGCGAATTTGTGGTCTTCCCGACAGTCAAGGAAATGGCCGAGAGTGACCTCGACCTTGTCGTGGCCAGCACCCGCACCAAAGTGGCGATGATCGAAGGTTTCGGCAAAGAATTGCCTGAAGCCGAGATGCTTGAAGCCATCCTTCTGGCCCACCAGTACAATCAGGAACTGAACGCACTTCAGGACGACCTTCTGGCCGCCTGTGGCATGACCCAAGCCGTTCCTGCACCTGATGAGCTCCCTCCTCTGGCAATCCAGATGGTTGGCCCATTCGGCGCAGAACTTCGTCAAGTCAAGCAAATCATTGGCAAGCACGAGCGTTACGCCGCTGTGGATGTTGTCCAGAAGAAGGCGATTGCCGCTCTGGTTCCAGACGCTGAAACGAATCCAGCAGGCGTCACGGAAGTCAAGAAAGCATTCCACGCTTTCGAAGAACATGTTGTTCGCACCATGATTCTCGACGGCTACCGTTCCGACGGTCGTGGCCCTAAAGACATCCGCCCAATCAGCTGCGAAGTCAGCCTCCTGCCCTGTACGCACGGCTCATCCCTGTTCCAGCGTGGCGAGACACAAGCTCTTGTTACCACGGTTCTTGGAACATCGTCAGACGAGCAGAAGATTGATGGCGTCTTCGACGAATATGCCAAACGCTTCTATCTCGACTACAACATGCCTTCATTCGCAGTGGGCGAAGCAAGGCCGATTCGTGGACCAGGACGTCGTGAAATTGGTCACGGAATGCTGGCTGAGCGATCCGTCGCCCCTATCATTCCTTCCAAGGAAGATTTCCCTTACACGATCCGCGTGATTTCGGACATTCTGGAATCGAACGGTTCCAGCTCGATGGCCTCCGTTTGCGGAGCAACACTGAGTCTGATGGACGCCGGTGTGCCAATTTCCGACCCTGTCGGCGGCATCTCGATTGGCCTTGTATCCGACGAAAAGTCTGGCCGATTTGTGCTTCTCACCGACATCATCGGCGACGAAGACCACTACGGCGAAATGGACTTCAAGGTAGCCGGTACCCAGCGCGGGATCACCGGAATCCAGCTTGACGTCAAGAATCATGGTCTGACCGAAGAGATCATTCGTGACACACTGGCCCAAGCCCGTGAAGCACGTATGGAAATCCTGCGAACCATGCTTCGGACCATCAAGCGACCTCGCGAAGAACTTTCTGGCAAAGCTCCTCGTTTGATCCAGGTCCAGATCAACCCAGACAAGATCGGTCTCCTGATCGGCCCTGGCGGCAAGACGATCCGTCGTCTGGAAGAAGAAACAGGCGCCAAGATTGAAGTGGAATCCAGTGGTCTGGTCACACTTTCAAGCCCTGAAGCTGCAGCTGCCGAAGACGCTCGCGACCGTATCCAAGCCTTGACAGTAGGCGTCCAGGTGGGCAAGATTTACGAAGGTAAAGTCATTGCGATTAAAGACTTTGGCGCATTTGTCGAAATCATGCCTGGTAAAGACGGACTGGTACACATCAGCGAACTCTCTGATGGATATGTCTCATCCGTGAACGAAATTTGCCGGATGGGCGATACCATGCTGGTGAAAGTGGTTGCTGTGGATGAGCAGGATCGGGTCAAGCTTTCTCGTAAAGCCGCAATGGCCGAACGCGGAATTCCTGACGATCGCCCACCTGCACCTCCGCGTGCACCTGGGAGTGGCCCAAGTGGTCCTGGCGGCGGTGGTGGAAGCGACCGCGGTGGTCCACCACGACGCCCTCGCGAACGTTATTGATCTGAATTTCGACTTTAAGTACAAAAGATTTCTTGATATGAGATCTTTTGTGCTTGATTGAGTCGTACAGATTGCTGACGATAAACTGAGAACTCTGTCATGGGCCGCCATAATCTGGTGGCCCAAAGTTTCCCAGATGAGGCGTTAAAGTCATGGCCACCACCGATCTGAACATGAGATTGGTTGATGAATTGCCGATGACCGAAACCATGATCTCCGATGGTCATCTTGGGCGAGTTCAAGAAGTCGACTCGCTCCGTCGTCAACTCCATGAAATTGCTCAGATGGCAGGCGCACTGGTCCACGAAATCCGAAACCCTTTGTCGACGATGATCCTGAATCTGGATCTAATTCGTGAAGATATAGGGGCTTCAACGGATCCTAGAGATTGCCGAATTGCCAAGAAGGTGGATCGGGTACGTCAGGAGTCGCTCCGACTTCAAGACTTGCTTGAGGCCTTTCTTGGCATTGTGCGTCTTGAACAGATCGCTCTGGAGCCAACAGACCTGAATGCCGTTGTCGAAGACTTATGCGATTTTTTTGAGCCTCAGGCAGCCAGTACTCAAGTGGTTTTACGTCGACATCTTGATCCTTCAATACCCGTTTTGCAATTGAATCCTGAACTTTTGAAACAAGCTCTTCTGAACCTTTGTTTGAACGCACAACAAGCCATGCCTGACGGTGGTGAATTGATCCTTGGAACCAGACAGATTCAAGATCAGGTCCTCCTCGAAGTGACCGACACTGGCAAAGGTATTGCTCCTAGAGACTTATCGCGTGTATTTGAGCCATTTTACTCAACGCGTAAAGGTGGTACAGGTCTTGGATTGCCAACATGCCGTCATATTGTTGAAGCTCAGGGCGGATCCATCAGCGTGCACAGCACAACAGGTGTTGGGACCCGATTTGTCCTCTGTTTCCCAGTGATCGATTGTTGCTCGGAACCGACAAGGGGGCGAGCTTAAAAGCCGTATCAATGCGATGGACGACCAGATTCGAGTTCTAGTAGTCGATGATGATGAAGCCCATGCCGAAGCTGTTGCGGAAAGCCTTGGCCGAGTCGGCTACGATTGCACTGTGGCCAGTGGCGGGGTTGAGGGGCTTAAGCTCATGGAGAGCCAGCACTTCGATGTTGTTGTGACTGATCTGATGATGGATGGAGTAGGTGGTCTGGAAATATTGGCCAGATCGCGCCGCGAGCTCCCAGATGCAGAAGTGGTCATCCTGACTGGCCACGGCAGCATCAAAACCGCAGTCACAGCCATGCAGGCCGGTGCCGCCACATATCTCACCAAACCATTGGATATCAATGAGCTTAGGGCGGTTGTTGATAAAGCCTCTCAATCTCATCGGCTGGCCCGGTCGAACCTTGACCTCCAGCGTCAGCTGAACGAAAAATTTGGATTCGAAGGTGTGATTGGCAACTCCAAAGCCATGCACGCCGTAATCACCAAAATGAGGCAGCTTGCGCCCACATCCGCATCCGCCTTGATCCTTGGCGAAAGTGGTACTGGTAAAGAACTTGTCGCAAAAGCCCTGCACATCAACAGCCCTCGAAAGAACAAGCCGTTCGTAGCCTTGAACTGTGCAGCCCTCAGTGAAAACATTCTCGAAAGCGAGCTTTTTGGGCACATCCGCGGAGCCTTCACAGGCGCTGAACGTGAACGTAAAGGCTGGATTGAACACGCCAATGGTGGGACCTTATTTCATGACGAAGTCGGCGATATTCCTCTACCCACACAAGTTAAGTTGCTGAGAGTCCTTGAGTCAGGTGAGATTGTTCGTGTCGGTTCCAACGAACCATTAAAAGTCAACGTCCGCCTGATCTCCGCCACGAATCGCGACCTTGCTGACGCAATTGCGTCAAACTCTTTTAGACACGATCTTTACCACCGTCTTAAAGTGGTCACCATCAAGTTGCCTGCACTTCGGGAACGTAAGGAAGATATTCCTCTACTTGTCGATCATTTCTTAAAAACATTTTCCACAAGTCATGAAAAAGCGATTCGCGGCTACACCCCGACCGTTCGACGTGTGCTGACCAATTTCCCTTGGCCTGGTAATGTGCGGGAACTGCGTAACGTCATTGAAAGTATGGTTGTGGTGGA
>CAMCFM010000377.1 GCA_945874095.1 Candidatus Kuenenia stuttgartensis | reverse complement strand
TCAGATTCACAGTAAGACTGACACTGTCAGAGCTTACAACAATATCCCGAATCATGCCAAGGTCGGTCAGGTCGCGGTGAAGGTCCGGATCTTTAACGCCCTTGAGGGCTGCGATCACGTCTTGTTGGGTCAAAGCGTTGGCCATGGTTTGGGCGTCGGTTCGTTCGGTTCACAAGGTCAGGCAGCAAAACAGGTTGCAATTGATGCGGTCGTGGTGCCTTATCCACCGTCCACATCCTGTCTCCTTAATGTTATAGCCGTTCAGGGTCTAATTGGAAAAGCGGTTGACTCAGATTTTAGCGAAATTCTGAACGGTTTTGACGGCTTAAATCGAGGGATGAAGCAAAACCCTTGCCACGATCTCAGGCGGGGCCGTGGTTCTGTCGAGAGCCAGAAAGACGCCTAGCTCGCTCCAGAGAGGGCGCGATTCCGGCACCAGTCGCGGTACGAGAGCGACAATCTTGAGACGCCTTTGTTGAGCGGTCATCGCAAAAAGAAAATTCATGGAGCGATCCATCTCAGCCTCAGTCCACCCCAGATCGACAATCACCAGAGTGTGATCAAAAAACATCCCAGCGAGATTTTCGAAAGATTCCGAAAGCTCATAGGACTCCGTTTCAAACCCCGATTCCACGAACCTCCATGCCAGCCTTCTAGCGGTATTTGGACCATTCGAGACAATCCTTACGGCCCGAATTTCCTGACGAATCAAGTCTGAATCGTGGCTTGTATGGATCACGAACGATTGACCTCTGAGATGTTCAGATTAAACTTATAGATAATAGTAGGACATATGGCTCGAATTGTCACGAACTGAGGCTGGCGAATGGCGGATTCTGATTTCTATCAAACCTTGGGTGTGGCCCGCGATGCTTCTGAGGACGATATCAAAAAAGCGTATCGCGCCCTTGCCAGAAAGCACCACCCGGACCTGAATCCTGAGAATAAGAAAGCCGCCGAGGCCAAGTTCAAAGAGATCCAAGAGGCTTACGACACACTCGGCGAACCTGAAAAGCGGGTTCAGTACGACCGATTCGGCAAAGCCGCTGGTCAAGCGGGCTTCAATCCCGGAGCAGGCGGAGGCGCTCAAGGCTCATGGACCAGCCAGCATCCTGGTGGAACAACGGTACACTTTGACTTTAACGACCTTTTTAACAACGCTCACGCCGGCCAACAGCACGCTCAACCCGGGGCTGGTGCCAGTTTTGGTCCCGATCAGGGCGGCGGAATTTTTGACGAAATCCTCTCGAAAGTTCGCGGTGGCCGTCCTAAAAAGAAGAGCAGACCTGTGGATGGTCCTGCAGCAGAACCGTTTCATGCCAAAATCAACGTCCCTTTCATGACAGCCATCAAGGGTGGCGAAACGGCGATCGACATCACATTTGACGCCACCGACACCGAGACCCTATCCCTTAAAGTTCCTCCAGGAACCACAAGCGGCCAAAAGCTCCGTCTGAGAGGCAAAGGGGCCATGAGCGGTCGCGGCGAACGCGGCGACCTGATCGTGGAAGTGATTGTCGACGCCCACCCATTCTTTAAGATCGATGGCCGGAATCTCTCCATTGAAGTCCCTGTAACCGTGGATGAATCCTTACTCGGCGTTAAGCTGGAAGTCCCTACATTGGATGGATTTAAAACCGTCCCGATTCCAGCCGGCACTTCCAGTGGAGGTCGCCTGAGACTCAAAGGGCAAGGCATCCCCGCCAGGGGCGAACAGCCTGTTGGTGATCTTTATGTGGTGACCAAAATCGTGGTTCCCAAAGCACTTGATGAAGCAACAAAGCTCAAGCTCGAAGAATTGAAGGCAATTCTCGATACAAAGCCTCGGGAGGGGCTCTGGAAGTGACCGATCCGCTAGATTCAGCCGAGATGAAAGCCCGGAGGATCCACAAAATCGTGATCCTCTGGGAAATTTTGACTCTGTCAGGGATCTCGATTGTTGCACTATTTATCATCTGGCACCTTAAACGTCGCTCAGGAATTGTCAGAAATCAAATCAATATGCCCATGATGAAAAATCACGAATTGCAATTGCCTGACGAATCGACTGCTGATACAGAGAAAGCCTTGTGACTGATATGACAGATGAATTCGATCTGGGAATGGGGATGCCGGATCAAAAATTGCCAGATCCTGCTCCGATTGATACGATCGTAAAGGTTTCATACAAACTCCCTAAAATCTACCGAATGCAAGCCGGCTCGCCTTATCAACGATTATTTCAAGTGCGTCAGGTGGTTTCTGATGATTTCATCTCTCTGCACGTCAAAGCCAACGGCCTGACCCATCATCGTCTGGGAATGGGCGTTGCCAAGAAAATGTTCCGTAAGGCTGTTCAGCGCAATCGTATCAAGCGCCTGATACGCGAAGCTTTTCGACTGGAACGCCCGAATTTCAGCGCAGGATTGGATATTGTGGTCAGGCCCAAGGTGAAAGAATTAAGCCTCTCGATATTAAAATCCTCGTTCAGCCGGCTCGTCCCAAAAGCGGAACGGAAGTATCTACCACGACAATCTATGGTTGACGACCAACAACCGTTGCGGAGTTGAAAAGAGAAATGGGTTTCCTGAGTCGTTGCATCTCGCAATTCATTTCTGGATTCATTCGCGTCTACCAGCGAACACTAAGCCCCATCCTGGGCCCTGTCTGCCGGTTTTACCCAAGTTGCAGCAATTACACGCTTCAAGCGATGGAAAAATACGGGCCTGTTAGAGGCTGCTGGAAAGGCTTGAAACGGATTTGCAGATGCCATCCGTGGAACCCGGGCGGTTATGATCCGCCTTGATATCCATCAGATTTGCCTTCGTTTATGACAATCTTGAAAGCGCATATTCAAAATCTTTCATCAGATCGGCTTGATCCTCGATCCCGAACGACAATCGCACCAATCCAGGTGTAATTCCAAGCTCCAATCTTTCGGTTTCTGAAAGCCCCCGGTGGCTTGTCGTGACTGGATGGCTGAGAGTGGTGGCCACATCGCCCAGGCTTGGTGCAAATGGAATTCTGCCCTTTAAATTGCGAATAAATTGATTGGCAGCGTCACGTGATCCCAAATCTATGGTGGCAATCGTTCCAAATTCGCCATGAAACTGATCGTTTGCCAACAAATGATCCGGATGCGATTGCAGGCCAGGATAATGAATTTTAATCACCTTGGGATGAAACACAAGAAATTGGCTCAACTCCAGTGCATTTTGACAAGCAGCCTTCATTCGTAAAGGCAGAGTTGCCATGCCCCTGAGCGTCAATGCCGATTCAAACGGGTTGGCTGATAATCCAAATGACGATGAAATCGGCCGGATTTTATCAATCTCTGACTTCTTCCCAACCAGTGCCCCCATCGTGGCATCGCTATGCCCTGCAATCATTTTGGTCGCAGAGTGTGTGATAAAGTCGGCTCCCAAAGCGATTGGCTGGCAGATTAGAGGCGCAAAGGTATTATCCACTCCAAGATAAATACCTCGTGATTGACAGATTTCCGAAATTTTAGAGAGATTCGGCACCCGCACCAGTGGGTTGGTAATCGTCTCAACAAATACAATTTTCGTCCGATCCGTGAAACTCTCGCTCAATGAATCCGGTTCTGTGGAATCAAAAAGGGTAAAGCTCACTCCAAAGCGAGATAGTTCTTTATCAATCAGGACTTGCGTGCGCCCATAAAGCCCCTTTGCCAGTGCCACATGATCGCCTTGCTTGAGGAGCCCGAGAAACAGGGCCGCCTCAGCTCCCATGCCTGAGGCAGTCACCAGAGCAGCCTCTGCACCTTCAAGTCGTGCAATCTGATTCGCGAGTCTTGTGCCGTTCGGATGACCGTCGCGGGCGTAAACATAGCCAGCCGATTGGCCAGCATATACGGAATCGACATGATCCAGATCATCAAATTCAAAAACGACGGACCACTCCAGAGGCGGCACCAGAGATCTGGTCGTCGAAGCCGGTAATGCTTCAGGACGAACACATTGGGTGGATGGATGGGCAGTCTGATCGTGGCTCATTCTATTTGCCTTCAGTCATTGAAATCGAGGACTTTCCCAGCCCTTCCATATCGCACAAATCCGATCATTGCTTATAATCTTTCCATCCTGAGCAGGACAAGTGCGAGAATCGAGAATTCGATTCTTCGGACCATTTGTTTCTGCTCCACTTCGTATCGTGTCCTAAAAAGGATCATCAAAAAAGATGCAGTTCACACAAGCGCCTCGCTGGGAAACCACAAAACGAACCTTGTCGAATGGGCTTGATGTGATTGTCTGTCCAGTACGGCGATCCCCGCTTGCGTGCGTAAACCTATGGTATGACGTCGGTTCGCAAAACGAGAAGCCCGGCGAGCGTGGTTTCGCCCACCTCTTTGAGCACCTCATGTTCGAAGGCTCCAAGCACTATCCAGGCGATTATTTCAAGCACCTGCAAAAATATGGAGCAGGTGTAAACGGATCCACATCTTCTGACAGAACAAACTATTACGAAGATATTCCAGCCGACATTCTGGAACTGGCGCTGGCCATGGAGTCGGACAGAATGGGCCATCTGGTAGAGGCCCTCGACGACACCCGACTGGCCACCCAGAAAGGCGTTGTGACCAACGAATATCGCCAGAATTACTCCACTCAGCCTTACGGCATGGTCTCACGAATTCTCTCCGAAACACTTTATCCCGAGGGCCACCCGTATAGCTGGACAACGATTGGACTTATGGAAGAAGTCAACGCTGCAACCCGCGATCAGGTTGTAGCCTTTTTTGAGAAGTTCTATGTCCCTGCCAACGCCAGCCTTTGTGTGGCCGGCGATGTCGACACCGAAGCCGTTTTCGATCTTGCCGAACGCTATTTTGGTGGATTCAAATCAGGCATGCGTGCCGCCGTCCCAAACGTGGCCGACATAAAGCTGCTCGAAAATATACGCTTGAAT
>CAMCFM010000376.1 GCA_945874095.1 Candidatus Kuenenia stuttgartensis | reverse complement strand
CATGATAGGCCGCCTTGCCAACTCTCGATTCCGTTTCGTTATCTTATCATTACCAGCTCCCATTTCACAAGTTACATTGAATTCTTGAAGCACGGATTCGCGTCATCTTCAGGATTCACAAATCAAAGTAGAATGACCCCGTTTACGCTAGCCATTCACAATTCAGCTTGGAAATGAGACTTATACATTATCAGAAACGACCAGCACTTCGAATCTTTGGGGTGGCAGACTCGATAACATCAATCAATATGGAGATCTGGATGTTAATCCCCTTAACACGACAGCTCCTCTGATCATTCAGGGTGTCTCAGGCGGAACAACCGTAATTACCTGCAGTGGCGGTCAGACTTCTTCGGGGATCTCGTTTGGGCTCGACCGACTGATTCAGGTGGAATCAGGCACTTTGCAGGTTCAGAATTTGACCTTGAAGTATGGTCAGGCACTCGACAATGGAACCACCACCTGAGAGACTCAGGCATGAACAATTCCACTGAGAAGTCGGCTAAACAGATTCTCGCCATACAACCTAACACCGGCCCTTCGCTCATTCATCAATTCCGATGATTTTCATCCGCAACTCAACTGCGTATCCGCATTACGCCGATAGTGATCCTGTTTGTGGGTCCCGCTGGCGTGCCCCTGACCCGACTCAGGCCTTCTGCAGAACGACCATCGACATGAACGCCCAAAAAGCCGGGCAAAACAAATCTGCGGCAATGGCTAAAAGTTTTTCGCTCTTAATCTTGACATTTCTGAAAAGGTGGATTATTATAGTCATACACAAATGATTTATACCTACTTCGCTGTTACTACCTTGTTGTCTTTAACGAGCTCTGTGATTGGAACGAGTTCAATGTTGCATACGATTCAAGAGAGTGCGTCCAGCACAAGTGAGCTGGGTTCCAATGATCCCAAGCCTGTACGCGCTGAGTGGGGCATCTGGGCGTTTGCGCCCATCGGTCTGTTTTTAGTGATCATGTTCTTTGGCTCGTGCATGCTCTCATCGGCGTTTGGATCGATTCCGGTCGCGATGCGATATTTGAGTGGAGAACGAGTCATTCTTGAGCCCATGGAAGTCGTCCTCGAACGGCCTGAGATGGGAGGAACCGTGCAGTTTCAGGCGATGGTGAAGAATTTCGCCGATCGTCAAGTCAATATTATGGGAGCAAATATCAGTTGTTCCTGTGTCGTCCTAACTGGACTGCCTTCAAAAATCGAAACCGGCGGTGAGTTGCTTCTTTCGATTTCAGTAAATATCGTCCCTGACAAAATTGTGAATGAAACCATCATTTTGTACACGGATCATCCGAATCACGTAAGACTTGTAGTCCGCGTGAAAGCGACCTTGCCAAAGTAACAGAATTAAAAACTGATGACGCTTTGGTGATTGCTGATGTTCTTCTTGGCATTCGTCAATTTTTCGTCTGCAGACTCATAATATAGGAGCTTTGAAGATGTACCGATGTTGGACCATCTACAAGTTACTTTCTGCGACTTGTACCGGGATGGGATTATCAGCGGTCGTGTTGGCATTGGCTTTGATGTCGAGCCGCACATTTGCAAACGACAATTCGCAAGTGAATGCCCAATGCAACTTGTGTGTTGGCAATTGTCTTGCTACCAGGAATGGAGCATGTTTGGCAAAAGCGTGTACTGCTCCGCCCATACCTCCTGCACCGGTTGGTGCATGCAGCGATTGCTCATGCACTAGCGATGATATGGGAGATTTCTGCGTATGTATTCAGAAAGCCTCTCCTGAGGATCCATGATCGCAAGATAGGTTTCAAGTGATTCCTGGATTGGAATTCGCCTTAATGACGAACAAATGGAGACTGAATTAGATTCCGACCCACAATTTCAGCAGCTTTGAAAGGTGTTCAGCATGTTCCGTTGCAACAAAGCGATTCCAATAATATGCATGATAATGTCGTTACAATCCGTAGTGACGGGTGACGACAATCTGAAAAAGCGATTTCTGAAAGAAGCTCCCAAAGGCTGGGAACGTCAGAAAAAGCTTAGAGAGCATGTACAATTTGTTATTCGCGAAAAGCAAGCGGCTTCGATCGACGGTCAGGCTATCGAATCCGCGAATACAGAGATTGTATATAAAACCAGAATGGACGGAGCTCTTTATTCCATAGAACGTTATTCATACAAATCGGATTCGCCGTTGCGTGCTGCTTTTGTCAACGGCGTCGGCTATGCTTTTGAGCTGAAGAGAAGTCGCAGGACATCACCATTGATTGTCACCCGGCTTGGAACGGATGAGCAAATGAGAGAATCCCTGAGACGAATGACTTACGCATTTCGGGCCAAGGGCACTCCTTATGAAATGTGGGGCCAGGATCTTGATTTATTACTGAAATCGGCACAATTTCGAATCACCAGCATCGAAGAAGTGCGGGAAAACAATTTGGAAATTGTACGAGTTCGCTTTGAATGTCATGATAAAAACTTGGTGTCGCAATATTCCCATGCCAGGCTTGATCTGCTTCCAAAATTCGATTGGGCCGTCAAGTCGGCTGAGTACAATGCGACGGATCAGTTGAAAATCAAAATTGATAATGAATACAAATATATCGATGGGGCTGGAATACGGCCATTATCATACACATATTCAAAATTCGTGCCAATCGAAAAATATATAAGTCAAAATCGTTTTGAGTACGAGGATTTCGTGTTTAAACCTTCAAGCGACTCATACTACACTTTGTCGAATTACATGCTCCCGGAGCCCGGGGAAATCGGCAAGGTTTTAAAAGGCAGTGGATTGCAATTCTGGCTAATCGGTATTGCTATCGCAATGTTTTGTCTTGCATTCAGCTTGAACCGAGCCGCTCGACGGGCCGCCTGATATCGAGTGACAACGCAACATTTTCCAATCGCCAAGAAGCTTGTCATGTTCGAAAATATGCAAACCGAAAAACCAGGAGACCGGGCGCTTTGTTTGATTCGCCAGAGTTCAAACCAATTGTTCTTAGGCGGTGCGATATTGGGCCTGGCATCTCTCATTCAGATCATCAATTCACCACCAAACGGACCGTGGCAGAGCGTGGAACTTGTAACATACGAAATTGGTAAAATGTCGCCGGGTCTGCAAGTCCCGGTCACATTCACGCCTGTCAACCGCAACTCTCAATCGCAAGTGCGTTTCATCTGAGCCACGAAGGTTTGTGGCCCCATCGGTTGTTCCCTTGTCAGCAATTTGCCGATCATGGTCCCGCCTGTCGGTAAGGCTGCATTCGAATTGAAAATCATCGGCAAGACAGTTTCCAGCGTTGATTTGAAACAACTATGATGACTCATTCCGCAAACCGTCGTTGGCGAGCCTTCAACCTGATTGAACTGTTGGTGGTCATCGGGTTGATTGCGATTTTAGTCGCCTTGTTGCTTCCCGCGATGCAATCGGCCCGAGAGGCCGCGCGGCGGGCAATTTGCGCTTCGAACTTGCGTCAGATCGGTCTGGCAGTGGCGGGGTATCTCGATTCGCATCAGGCATTGCCAATCGGCCGGATGCCACTTTACGACCGACGCTACGGCACGCCCTGTCAAACAACTTTTGTTGAAAAGGGTCCACTTGTGGGCATTCTTCCTTATCTGGAGCAGCGGCCTCTTTATGATGGAATCAACCAAAACCTGAGCATCTTCGCGTTCGAGAATACGACACTTTTTGTGGTTAAAGTGGCGACCTACCTGTGCCCTTCCGACCCCGGCTCGCAGGCATTCATTGTCATGCCCGCCAACAAGCTCGTTCCGATCTCTCCCGACAGGCCCGCTGGCCCCTGGCAAACCGCAGCCTCAAATTATGCCGCCAGCTTCGGTTCGGCCGACGTCAACGCTATGCCCTGGGTTTCAACAAATTGCCGAGTGCCTGAACCATTGCGGGCTCAGGCCAACGGTACATTTACAGACGTTTATCCCATACGGTTGGAGATGATCTCCGATGGGCTCAGCCACACGATGTTTTTTGCGGAGAAGTCGATCACGACGTTTTCTGTCCTGGATCAAATGAACCCGACGGCCCGTGCAAACAGCGGCTGGTGGTTCACGGGCAATCTGCCGGATTCGCTCTTCACGGCGGCCTATCCGCCCAACGTTTTTCGCCGGGTCTCGCTCTATGCGGCAGAGGCTGTGACTCATGGCGCATCGTCGCTTCACCCGCAGGGCTTACAGGTTTTGATGGGCGATGGATCCGTGCGATTTGTTAGGGAAACGATCCAATCCTGGCCAATTGAGCCTGTGAACGGCAAGCCCACCGGTGCTGTCCGAAACACGATTGGCGCATGGGACAATCTACCGGCACCTGGTCTCTGGCAGGCCATTTCCACTCGGGCCGGTGGTGAGGTTAATTCGATGGATTGAATTTGTAAATGGGACTACAAGTGGTTGTTCTGCTTAATGACTTGTGAGTATCGTGCAAACCATTTATAAATACGTGTTGAGACTTGTCGGTGCGGCCGCCATGACCACTGGCACAGCGGGGCCAAATCTGGGGTCAATCCTCATTAGTGTGAGCGTCAATCATTGTGAACACACTAAGGATCAGGCCGGAAATGACTTCCTGTTTTTAGCAGCAAGACGATAGCCAAGGTTTCCGCGCTTGAATCTAGCCGGGGCAAGAATGGGGTCATTCTACTTTGATTCGACGCAAAGCCATTCATAGTTCTGAAAAGCAGGCATTCTAGACCGCCCTCTTTTCAGCAGTCGACAACGACAATTTCGGAGCTTCGTTCACATCACCGACAGCGATCAGAACCACGTCTGAAGCATCGACGCCCGCACCAATCGAAGGGTCGTCAACATCGACGGAGACTTGCAACACCTGTGCAGTTTCGAAATCGAGTTGTGTCCCCGCCTTGAGGTAAAGCGTATTTCCAACCACTTTGAATTTCGCCGCGTCCACCCCACCC
>CAMCFM010000375.1 GCA_945874095.1 Candidatus Kuenenia stuttgartensis | reverse complement strand
TGAGACTATCAAATGCCTGGCGATCCTGAAGTGGTTTCAATTTTCTGCTGTGGCACCAAAGCTCATCGCGACACGGAAGGAGAAGCTGTCGCTGATATGTTTCGATGGTGCGATAGTGATCGAAAATGGATCAACGACGGGCCGGGCAGCGGAAACTGGTTCACTTCTGGAACTCATGAAATACCGAAGGTTGAGCATCTCTTCCAGGATGATAAGTGGGCTGGTCCTTTACAGTGGGCGAGAGGTCAGGGGCCTTACCAGGTCGATGAGGAGTGGGGCAAAATCAAGGGGATGATTGGTGGTCGAGGCACAAACGACAACGTGCTCCTGACTCTGCAGTGGCTCTGGCTTGAATTCCACAAACGACGTTTTCGGGTTTGTAATCTAACCGGCTGGAGCCGCGGAGCAGTCACCACTATTGCCATTGCCAATGCCATGCATCTGGCGGGATTTGGGCATAAGGGGGTAAGAGTCAACATATTTGCCTATGACCCCGTGCCCGGAGATAGTAACGACTTCGGTGGCGGTAACTTTGAAAGCTCCGGCCGGGCGCCGATCGAAACCCTTTCGCCCATCGTGAGCCAATATCATTCCATCCTTATGGAGAATGTCGGAGGGCTCAAAGGCTCGGTTTTTAAGTGCATCAGCCCTGCGGAAACAGCTCTGACACAGCATCGGACCTACCCTTTGCCAGGCGGTCACGGCGATTGTGTCAAGTGGAGTAAAGCCCGCAACCCGGCCGGCAAGATCGGCTTAAGCCTGGGCATCAATTTTATGAGCGAGAAAGGTACGTCGTTTACGGCTGACGGAAACGAAAAAGTTCTCTCAGATATCCAGATGCTCGAAGAATATTCCAAGCTCCGGCGAGACTGGCTCGAAAGTTGCAAGTGGAACCCGAAGAATCGCGAAGTAACTTACTGGCGTAGCGGAACAATCGTCAATCAGTTCCGAGAAAACATTTATTTCATTAATCCTCACCATTTTGATGTATTCCGACGGGTTTTACCAGAAATTTATGACGCCGCCGCCAACTCGAAAATGATTGACACCGGCACCCTCGCCGCTGCCAAGACCAAATGCCCTCTGACCGTTCCAGTGCTTCGTTACCTGAAAGTGGTGCGCGACCCAAGCTCACGGGCGGCCGACCAATACGAAGACACTGCTTTTGAGATTGAAGTCCTGCCCGATATGGGTGAGATCAATCAAAGCCTGCAACCCCTGCAAAATGCTCTGGTTAATGCAAGGGCTTACAACAAGACAAACCCGCCTGCTCAGACCACCAAAGTCTGGACCCTTGATGAGTGGAAAAGCGCAAGCAGTGTCATATTCGGATCTCGCCGAGACCAGGTTGCCGAAATCGATCGACTCTTGCCCATTTATCATCAGGCTGGTCGCTGGAATCAGATTGGTCAATTTCGAATCCTCTTTCCAATGGCAGCACAAATCGCCTCACACCTTACCGGAAAAGGCATTAAAAGCGACCGACACATTGAAATGGCCCAACTCGGACGACAGGTCGTTCATGCCCTGCAAAATGTGCCCGTGACTGGCCGGCCGGTAAGGTGAACTGCTATATCCCTGTCATACTAGAATGCCATTAAGCATCAGGCCAAAAACAACGTCCCGTTTTTAAAACCAATTAACCGGGGCTAGCGCCAAGACCGGCTAGGTAAGCAGGGCGAAAGCCCGCGGTTTCTTGGTTTGAACCTAGCCGCCGGGCGCTAGCCCCCGGTTCGCAGAAGATAATTAACCGGGGCTAGCGCCAAGACCGGCTAGACGTAATGCGATAGCCAACGGTTTCCGCGTCTGAATCTACATTCGATCAACAAAAACTTCGAATCAGGCCGAAAACGACTTCCGGTTTTCAAAACCAACTGAAAGTCGCCTTGGCAAGGGAGTTCATGTCCTTCGGACATTACTATTAATAGCTGTCTACTCTGGAGCCCAAGCGCAAACAATCGGGTCAATATACATTACAACTAGCACACGACATCATAAATATTTTTCAATTGAAGACTTACAAACCGAAAGAATGCAATACAACCCTGATAACACCAAGATCCGACTTAAGAAGATTAGCAACAGGACTTTAAGTCGATTCAAAGTAGGATGACCCCATTTATTGCATTTATTGTGTTTTGCGTCAAGCCGATGTATTAGTGGAAGAGTTTGTTGCTAACTTGTAATTTTTCTACAACTCCAACTAAATCCATCTCGATCGCCAACTCCAAGAAAAATAGAGCTTCTTGAAACCGATAAAGCAGAGCAAGCCTCAGCTCTATCGGCCTCAATCATTTCTCATAATCTCAGCCACTTCCTTGCCAGAAGCGTGGCAAGCGAAACCCAGATGATGAACGTGGCCGGTTCCGGGACGGGCACAGGTTGGGGGGTTGTGACGGAACCGCCGCTGGAATTCGTCGCCGGGTCGTTAAGGCTAGGCGTGTTGGTCGAAGTCGTCCAGAAACCGCCGGATGTCGTGTCGATGACGGTTGAGGTGGATAATGATGACGAACCGGATGAACCTGTGGTTGACTCGGTTGATTGCATTTCGCTATTCGTGATTGATCCTGTTGAGGTCGTTTCCGAGCCGCTTGTTGTGGTGCCCTGAGAATTGCTTGTATTATCAGTTTCAGTTGGATCAAGCGGTTTTAGCCAGAAATTATCTTTGACCGGATTAGACCGATCCTCAGGATTCGGTTTGTTAACGGCAGCATAAATCCATCCGTCGTCAGTCACTGCCAATGCCTCGTTGATGTTCCATTCGTTGATTCCACGCGTTACCGCGTTCAGATCGAACATCTTTCCATCTTGTACAACAAAGCCTTTTATAAAATTAGAGGGCTTTTCAAGTGGAATGTCACGTTTTGATATCCCCACGATGATTCCAGAATTATTGATGTCGTTTGCCCTGGAAAAGGTGGCCCCTGAAAGTCCGCCCAAGTCAGTTTTGACACCGTCGGCAAACAGATATGCGTTACCTGAATTTTGCCAACTGCCACCCACAACCTGATCAAGATCGTTGATCGCCATCGCACTTTGTGAAACGCCAGGGGACTTTGGTTCAAAGTACGTGATTTCACCGTTCTTAAATAGGAAACCAACATTGTGGTTTAGATGAAAAAAAGATGCACCAACAATGTCTCCGGCTTTGTTCCAGGCGTTTGCATAATTGTTCGAGATCCAGGCAGTTGGCGAAACCTCCTGTGGAATAGGAACTTCAAGCCCATTCGAATCAAGCACGACCTGATTATCGTTCGGCGAGTAATGATAAACATTCGACGGCCGAAAATGCTCTTCCAGATTAAAATCCCGAATGCTCGAAGGCCCAGCAACATCATACCGCATCACACCGGCCCGCAAGCTGAATTCTCCTCCGAATAAAAATGCGGAGATCGAGGTCAAGCCGGCCACTATAAACTTTCGGCTTACAAAAACCATGAAACAACTCCCTGTGTGAATCTTCAAGCTGTGCGTCAAGGGCGAAAACATGGAATCATCCAATCTTCCCCATGGATGTAAATCTCAGAATCCCATAATCCTGTCAAGCTCGTTTTTGAAAAACCGGAATCCCCCCGCTTTTGTCGAATGAAACGTGGCAGGCCTTGGGTGGAATGTGTTATTATCTACGCAACAACCCATCCTGAAGGCCGATTGAAGGCCCTAGAAACTTCCCGGGAGATCGTGCCAAACGTGTCCGCCACATTGTTCGACAAAGTCTGGTCGCGTCATGTCGTCAGCCAAACTGACGAAGCCACATTGCTCTACATTGACCGTCACCTGGTGCACGAAGTCACCAGCCCTCAGGCGTTTGACGGCATGAGACTTGCCAATCGCAAAGTCCGCCGCCCTGAACTCACCTTCGCCACGCCTGACCATAACGTCCCAACCGTCAATCAGTTTGAGATTCGCGACCTCCTCTCAAAGCGTCAAGTCGATACGCTTCGCAATAATTGCAAAGAATTTGGGATCACCCTGCTCGATATCGGCTCCGGCCGTCAAGGGATCGTCCACGTGGTCGGCCCTGAACTTGGCCTCACCCTGCCCGGCCTTACCATGGTCTGCGGCGACAGCCACACATCCACCCACGGCGCATTTGGTGCTCTGGCCTTCGGGATCGGCACCAGCGAAGTCGAGCACGTTCTGGCCACCCAAACCCTCTGGCAAGGCCGTAAGCCGAAAAGCCTCGGCGTCGAAGTCACCGGCATGCTCGCCCCTGGCCTGGAACCCAAAGACATCATCCTGGCCATCATCCGCCAGATCGGCACCGGCGGCGGCACCGGCCACGTCATCGAATATTACGGGCCAGGAATTCGTGCCCTCTCCATGGAAGGCCGGATGACGATCTGCAATATGTCCATCGAAGGCGGTGCCCGGGCCGGCATGATCGCTCCTGATGACGTCACGTTTGACTACATCAGCTCGATTGATCGCCAGTATGCTCCAAAGGGTGCGGCCCTCGAAGCTGCGATTGCTGACTGGCGCACGCTGGTCACCGACGACGAAAACGGGTTTGATCGCAAGATCCACATCGACGCCTCAAAGCTTGTCCCTCAAGTGACTTGGGGAACCAACCCAGGCATGACGGTGGACATCACGGGCGTGATTCCCCAGCCTCATGAAGTCCCCTTCGCTACGGCTGAAGATGCTCGCCGATCGCTTGAATATATGGGCCTGACGCCAGGCACTCCGATCAGCGAAGTGGCTGTGGATGTGGTCTTTATCGGTAGCTGTACGAACGGCCGGATCGAAGACCTTCGCACTGCCGCCAAAGTGATGAAGGGCCGCAAGGTGGCCGAGGGCGTGCAAGTGCTTGTGGTGCCTGGTTCTGAGAAGGTTCTGGCTCAGGCTGTTGCCGAGGGGCTGGACAAGATTTTCAGTGAAGCCGGAGCCGAGTGGAGACAGGCCGGTTGCTCGATGTG
>CAMCFM010000374.1 GCA_945874095.1 Candidatus Kuenenia stuttgartensis | reverse complement strand
GTGAATGTCGCAGTGGTCTGGGGCTTTTTCCTGATCGTTCTGGCATTTGTCATGGCCCTGGTCTACGGACGACTGTGCGACCGCCCGATGTCCAGCCATAATCAGGAGAATTCCCGATGAATGGAGGAATCAATCCACAGGCCGTTATGGTCTTCGCCCTGATTGTTGGCCTGACACTGGCCCTGTCGTTCTACCTCGGCTCTAAAGCCAAGTCCGCAAAGGGCTTCTTCGCCGCCGGTGGCGATATCCCCTGGTTCATCAATGGGATTGCATTTGCTGGCGATTATCTCTCGGCAGCCAGTTTTCTAGGCATCTGCGGAATGATTGCATTTTACGGATACGATGGTTTCCTTTATTCCATCGGTTATCTGGCCGGCTGGGTCGTGGCCCTTTTCGTTGTGGCAGAGCCACTCAAACGGCTTGGAAAGTACACGTTTGCCGATGCATTGGCTGCCAAATACGACAGTCGTGGGATCACCGCCGCTGCCGGCCTTTCTACACTCGTCGTATCCCTCTTCTATCTGATCCCACAAATGGTCGGCGCCGGTGTCCTGGTCAAGCCTCTGCTGGGCCTGCCGCACTGGGCCGGAGTGATTATGGTGGGCACGGTGGTGATCATCATCGTGATGACCGCTGGTATGGTCAGCACCACATATGTGCAATTCCTCAAGGGACTCCTGCTCGTATTCTTCAGCACCATCCTCACCGTCCTGATCTTGCAGAGAGGCCTGGAAGTCACTCCTAAGGATAGCCCTCTCAAGCCTTTAGAGGCTCAGTCGCAAGTCACCCGATCCGACGGACAGGTTCTGATCAACGGCCTTCCCAAAGGCCAATCCCAGTTCCGCGCTGTCGGACACATTCTCGAACTGCCCGGTGGAGTTCAGAAAACGGGCCCGCTCACCCCCTGGGGTTATCTGCAAGCCATTGCCGGTAGCAAAATTGTGACCTGGTCAAACAAAACCACCAAGGCTGATGATGGCACAACCACTGTCACCTACACGCCTAAGGAACAACTCGGTTCCGACCTGCTTCAGCCTGGCAACCACCCTACCTTTGCTGGCCTGAAACAGGGTAAACTCAATGAGAAGCTGAACTTCATCTCACTACTACTGGCCCTGTTCTGTGGAACGGCGTCTCTGCCCCACATTTTGATCCGATATTACACCGTCAGGAACTCCGCCGCAGCTCGAAAGAGCACAATCGTGGGAATTGGTTCGATCGGATTCTTCTATGTCCTGACGCTTTATCTGGGCCTTGGAGCCATGACCTCAGGTTCCCTGGACGTGACCAACAGCAACATGGCGGCCCCCCTGCTGGCTCGTGCCTTCAGCGACTGGCTTTTTGCGATCATCTCGGCCATCGCATTTACAACTGTACTTGGCACCGTTTCAGGTCTGATCATCGCTGCCAGCGGAGCGGTAGTACACGACCTGATGACCACCGTTTTTCGGGTCGGCCTTTCCGAGCAGGAGCAAGTCAGCGTGGCCAAACTCGCCAGCGTGGCCGTGGGTGCAATTGCGATCATCCTCGGAATCATCTTCGAAAAACTCAACGTAAGCTATTTGGTAGGCTGGGCTTTCAGCGTGGCAGCCTCGGCCAATCTGCCCTCTCTGGTCATGCTCCTGTTCTGGAAACGAACCACTTCCAAAGGCATTATCGCTGCCATACTGGTGGGCATGTGTACATCATTGGGCTGGATTTTGCTCTCGTCCGAGACCTATAAAAATGTCTACGGGCTTGATCCCCTGACGGCTCCGTTCCAGGTCAGCCAGCCAGGATTGGTGACGATTCCTCTGGGATTCCTGACACTTGTCGTTGTATCCCTACTGACAAAGCCGGATCAAAAACCGGCTTGATGATGACGTTGGTCTTATAAATCAAGCTTGATTTGAGGCCCATTTCGAGGCATCAAATCAAGCGTTTTTTTAATTGCTATTCAAAATCAATGGCGAAAATGGCGACGGCCGGTGAGCATCATGGCCATGTTGTGGTCGCGGCAAGCGGTCATGGTTTCATCGTCACGTTTCGACCCACCTGGCTGAATGATGGCAGTGATCCCGGCGGCGGCGGCGGCGTCAGGGCCGTCACGGAACGGGAAGAAGGCGTCGCTGGCCAGAACGGCCCCTCGAGCCTTCTCTCCGGCTTTGCTACAAGCAATTCGCACGGAATCGAGTCGGCTCATCTGGCCTGCACCAGTGCCTAGCAGTTGGCCATCTTTGACCACCACGATGGCGTTCGATTTGACCGACTGGCAAACGACCCAGGCAAAGGCCAGGTCGCGGCGTTCCTGCTCGGTAAGCGGGCGATCGGTGGCCACTTGCCAGCCAGACTGATCAGCCTCAACAGAGTCCCAATCCTGCAACAGAACCCCACCTTCCACTCTCCGCCAGTCATATCCTGACGGAAGTCCTTGCCCTGGCTTGAGTTCAGCCTCCAGAGAGACCAGCCGGATGCTGTTCTTCCACGTCGGTCGGGTGGTCAAAATGTGCAGGGCTTCAGCTGTAAACCCTGGTGCCAGAATACATTCAAGGAATCGGCCCGGCACCACCATACGTTCGGCAGTCGCGGCATCCACCACACGATTCGTCCCGACGATACCACCAAAAGCCGAGACAGGATCGCCTTCATAGGCTCGTTCAAAGGCGGTGGCAATGTCCGCAGCGATAGAGGCTCCGCACGGGTTGTTGTGCTTGAGGACGCAGGCTGAAGGCTCAGCGAAGTTCCGGACGAGCCTCAGAGCACTGTCCAGATCGAGCAGGTTGTTATACGACAACTCCTTACCGTGAAGGATCTTAGCCGTCGAAAGGTTCGGGCCGGTGGTGTCAGGCTCAGCATACCAGGCCGCCGATTGGTGAGGGTTCTCGCCATAGCGCATCGCACTCTTCAGAACGAGTGGCCTGTTGGGGCTCCAGGTGGGCGGAAAGGCTGGTGAAACTGAGACTTCTGTCGATTCGCCAGCGAGCTCCTTTTCGATCCATCCCGAGATCATGGCATCGTATCGACTGGTCCGCTGCAAGGCCTTCAGCATAAGCTGTTTACGTGTCGCCAGCCGCGTCCCGCCCAGCTCGGCGAATTCCTTAAGAAAGGCCTCGTACTGATCGGCCGAGGTCAGAACGGCCACGTGGGCATGATTTTTAGCAGCTCCGCGAACCAGCGATGGGCCACCGATGTCGATCTGCTCAATGGCTTCCTCCCAGGTCACGCCGGGCTTGGCCACGGTTTGTTCGAAGGGGTAGAGGTTTACGACAACCAGGTCGATCGGCTCCATGCCTGACTCAGCCAGTACGGCCATATCTTCAGCCAGTTCGCGACGCGCCAGGATGCCTCCGTGGATCTTCGGATGGAGAGTCTTGACCCGCCCGCCCAGAATCTCCGGCTGACCGGTATAGGCCGAAATTTCAGTGACTGTAAACCCAGCGTCAGCAAGTGATTTGTACGTCCCGCCCGAGGCCAGTAGAGCAACCCCCTGGCCGGTAAGGGCCTTGGCCAGTTCGAGCAGGCCGGTTTTGTCGGACAGGCTCAGTATAGCTCGACGGATCGGAACAATATCAGCGCTGGATGGGGTGGCTTGATGGGCAGACACGGCAGTATTTTTCACTCGTCTGAGAAGATTGGGCAGCTTGCAACGACCGGCATCTACGTTAGATTTCCGTAAGAGCCTGTCCCTTAGAGGCTTAAAAGCAAAGCCGACACACTTTTCGACCAAAGTGTGCCGGCTACTATATTGGCGAATTCCAGAGTCAATTGCGAGAACTTTGACCGGGCTTTTCAGATTCTGGCCCGATGATCAATTCTCTTTAGGCGCAGTCGCATCGGCCTTTTCTGGTGCTGCATCTTCTTCAGCACCATTGATTTCAGCCTTTTTAGGGGCGTCTTGAGGCTCATTCAATTCGTAGATTTCTTGAGGCGTTGTACCAAACTTAGGCAGCTTCGGATCTCGCAGAGGCGTTGGATTCACCTGCCCAAGCTCTCTCAGGCAGAGCAGAAGGCCGTCGTCGCTGGCCAGATAAATCCGGTCATCGCGGTCGTTGGCCAGCCGGACTGAGTAATTCTTCAGATCCACCCCAAAGCTATGGTAAGACTGCTCGGGAGTCACCGCCACGGTACCATCCGCCCTGTTCACCACAGCCATGGCACCATCCACCGTGACCCCGTAAATCTTCGTAGGGGTGATTGCAAGCAGTTTGGCCTTGCCAATCTGAAGCTGCCATTTCTCCGTGCCCAGCTTGGCGTTAATGGCATACAAGATACCGTCTTTGGTCACTGTATAAGCATCGTCGCCGGCCACAACCACGGCATGATCCAGAGGTGCGGATGTCGGGAAGACCCAGTTGGTGTCGGGGTTTTCAGGATCAAAAACATCAATACCATAAATCTTGTGGTCATCTGAACCTACAAGCAAATGCCTAGTTCCATAAGTCCCCATTGCGCCTCGAATTGGACCTTTGGTAGCTACTCTCCAAAGGATTTTGTTACCTGCTTTTTTGTGTACAGCCTTATAGACTTTCCCGTCTTGACTGGCAAAAAACATAAATCCCTCATGTTTTTTGCTACCATTTATATCCTCACAATCTATAAGAATCGGTTGAGACGTAATCGCCTTTTCCGTCTGCCACGAGTAAAGATAGCTGCCCACACTCGGCTTCAGCTTCTTGCAGACGGTCGGATCATGACGCTCGCCGCAAGTGTCCACACCCGGGTCTTCGACATTGAAGGCCTGAACCTTGCCATTCTTGAGCGCAGCAATGGCCAGTCTGGAATTGACGGACGTGCCGCCTGAAGCCAGATCTTCCAGCTTGGCGTCCCAGATCTTGGTGCCTGTCTTCAGATCAAGGCCAAAAATCTTCTGCCCAACGGCCACAACTGCCATCCGGTCATTGACCGAAACAGGAGCAGGGACAAGAGTTTGCAGGTGCAGGTTGGATGTCCATAACCGTTGACCGGACTCGGCGTTGTAGCA
>CAMCFM010000373.1 GCA_945874095.1 Candidatus Kuenenia stuttgartensis | reverse complement strand
GTGCGTGTGGAATCGCAAGATGGCAAGGCGGTGCTTAGCGGCACGGTTCGATCATGGGCTGAACGTGAAGAGGCACAGCATGCCGCCTGGGCTGCCCCAGGAGTGACAGCCGTTGAGAACAATATCACGGTTGCACCCTAATCAAACTCCGGTCGGTTTCTGCTGAGATCATCGGATCCGCTCTAAGCGAATTTTCGCTACGGGTGGCAACTAGTTGAAAGTCTCGGATACCGTTTCAATTCGAAAAGTCATCCGGATTTTCAGAAACAACTATAGTTCGGTTCATTAGGTTAAATACAATGTTTGAATGTTAAACGATTCGCTCACCCATTTGATATTACTTATAAATGGGTGAGCGAATTGTAAAACGCGTTCAAATTGCGATACGATTTCATTCACCAGACAAAGAGAGTTTAAAATGCCTTCAGACGAATCACCTGACCTGAAATCTACGATGGATCCCGAAGCAATAGAGAGTCCATCAAATCCAAAACTAGTGAAACCGGAAACACACGCATCCCTGCCGTACGAGTCCGGGGTTCGTGATGGCTGGGTGGATGTTACCGGGATTATCCCTGAGGGGATTCATGTAGATGCCAATATTACGGAAGGGCACACCGGCTACGAGGTGAGTGGAGACTCAGAGATTATTTCTCAAGAACGATTCACTACTGTTCAAAAAAAACCAGAAACCAGCGACAATTGACTTTGTATTAAGGACGATCTCATGGCCATCAAGCAACTGCTGTTCCGATCTGTTGCCCGTGAAAAAGTATTGCATGGGGCTGGAACACTGGCAGATGCTGTGCGCATTACGCTTGGACCACGTTCAAAATGCGTGCTGATCGGTAAAAAATGGGGCCGTCCGATTGTCTGCAACGATGGCGTGACGATTGCTAAAGAAATCGAACTCAGTGACCCAACCGAAAATCTGGGAGCTCAAATGATTCGCGAGGCCGCCGAAAAAACTGGCGATGCTGTCGGCGATGGCACCAGCACTTCCACGGTTCTGGCTCAAGCGATCCTGATCGAAGGTGCACGAAATATTGCTGCCGGGGCAAATGCAATTGATCTAAAACGAGGGCTTGATCGTGGCCTCAAAGTCGCAGTGGCAGCCATTAAGGTACTATCCAGGCCGGTGGAAAGCCGAAAGGAAAAAGCACAGGTTGCAACAATCTCGGCCCACAATGATACCACCCTCGGTGAGCTCGTAGCTGAGGCCATGGAACGGGTCGGCAGAGAGGGTGTTGTCTCACTGGAAGAGGCCAAGGGAATTGAAACCACGCTTGACGTTGTGGAAGGCATTCAATTTGATCGAGGCTATCTTTCACCTTATTTTATCAGCGATCCCGAGAAGATGCAGGCCGTGCTTGAAGAGCCATTGATTTTACTGTTCGAGAAAAAGATCAGTAACCTCAAAGATCTCGTTCCACTGCTGGAACAACTCGCACAATCAAGAAAGCCTTTATTCATCATTGCTGAAGAGGTTGACGGCGAGGCCCTGGCCACACTGGTGGTAAACAAGCTGAGGGGCATACTTGATTGCGTGGCTGTAAAAGCACCTGGCTATGGGGATCGCCGCAAAGCCATGATGGAAGACCTTGCGATTTTGACTGGTGGCAAGTTTATTGCTGAAGAACTAGGGCTGAGGCTTGAGAACGTCAAGATTGAGGATCTGGGTCAGGCCCAGCGTGTTGTCTGTGAACGAGAAAACACCACGATCATTGGCGGTCATGGTCTGAAATCAGGCATAGAGGCCCGCTGTCAGGAAATACGTAAACAGATTGAAAAAACAAGCTCGGATTACGACCGCGAAAAGCTCCAGGAGCGGCTTGCCAAACTGGCTGGAGGAGTCGCTGTGATCAAGGTAGGAGCACCTTCCGAGGCCGAGATGAAGAGTCGAAAAGAAGCTCTGGAAGATGCCATCAGCTCAACCAAGGCCGCAATGGCGGAAGGAATAGTCGCTGGCGGTGGGCTGACCCTGCTCAGAGCCATCGAGGCTATCGAACGTGAGGAATCCCAGTGCGATGGAGACGAATGCACCGGTTTGAGAATGCTCAAGCGTGCACTGGAAGCCCCGACTCGGCAGATTGCCGAGAATTCTGGAACCGACGGCGGTGTGATTGTGGCCCAGATGCGTGCTGGCAAAGGCAACTACGGTTTCGATGCCGCTCGCGGGCAATATCTCGATTTGCTTGAAGCAGGCATCGTTGACCCTACCAAGGTGGTTCGTATCGCCCTTGAAAATGCAGTGTCGGTGGCAAGCCTGCTGTTGCTGACTGAAGCCACACTGACGGAAGTACCGGAAGTGAAGGAAGAACGGGCCTTGGCCACCGAACAGTTTGGCGGCTGATTGCCAAATGAAATCTCTACAGAAAGGCTGGATTGGATCTATGTCTACCGCAACTGATCTTGAAATGCATAGTGAACACCGACAATGGACCGCCGATCAGGCCATGTGGCGTGACGACATTGCCAACTGGCAGAAAGAGATCAAAAAAGCATTTGATGGGCTCAAAAAACTTGAAAAGGCTTTGCATGAGCATCAGGCTTCGCTTGATGGACAACTTCATTTCATTAACACTGAACAAGAAGTCGTCAAAGAGCATGAACATGCTCTGGCGCTCAACGGTAAGGGTGGACTGAGCGAAGAGCTTCACGGATTGGCTAAAAATCACAAAGCCATCGCTGAAAAACATCAGGAATTCAGAATTAATCATGAAAACCTGAAACGAAGTCACCACATTGCAATGGCTTGCTGGTCATTGCTTCTAAAGGCTCTGACGAAAAACAGTTGAAATTCGAACCTGAATATTTAGAAAGCAGTCCGATGAGAAAAAAAACGCTTTTGCCCGTCTCCATGATCATGGGCTTATTGCTGGGCTGCAACTTGCCATCCTTTCTCAAAGGGCACATGCAAGAACCGCCGTCCCAACCACGCGACGGTTCATCATATCGCGATGTCATCAAGCGTGTGCTACCTGCCGTGGTGAGCATCGAGGCTAAATACAAGTCGATTGCCCGCAGGAAAAACGCCTCGCCCCGCTGGGTTCCAGAAATGCCTGGCCTGCCGGACGAACTTCGCAGATTTTTTGATGAATCACAGCTACCTTTTGAATTCGGTGATGAATTACCACCCATGCACGGCTATGCATCGGGTTTTGTCATCGATCCTTCAGGGGTGATTCTCACTAATCATCACGTTGTCAAAGGAGCTGAGAAAATCACGGTCGAATTTCAAGATGGTCGTACATTCGTTGCAAAAGAAATTCGTAGCGATCCGAAATCGGATCTGGCCATCATCCTGATTGATGCTAAAAATTTGCCTGTCCTTGAATTTGGAGACAGCGATCTGATTGAGATCGGTGATCGGGTGCTGGCTGTCGGCGCCCCCTTCGGTCTGGCTGGTTCTGTGACATCGGGTATCGTCAGTGGCAAAGGCCGCAACATGCAGATGACCATGTATGAGGACTATGTACAGACCGATGCGGCCATCAACCCTGGCAACAGTGGTGGCCCGCTTGTGAATCTGGATGGCAAGGTGATCGGGATCAATACTGCGATCAAAACACGAACCGGTGGCTGGCAGGGTATCGGACTGGCAATCGCGAGCAATCTTGTCAAAAACGTTTGGCCGCAATTGCAAAAAGGCGGTCACGTGCATCGCGGGTATCTGGGTATTCAGGCCCGGAAACTTGCTCCCGACGTGGCCAGCCATATGGGCGTGCCCAACAACGCTGGCGTTGTTGTCGGAAAGGTTTATGAAAACACCCCTGCATCGAAGGCAGGACTGAAAGATGGTGATGTGCTGACGTCAATCTCTGGCAAGCTTGTCAAAGATGGTCAGCAGGTGCAACGGATTGTGACCGAACTCCCCACTGGAAAGCCTGTCGATCTGGTCATTTTTCGAGACGGCAAACCGATGACTCTCTCGGCCGTTATCGAGGCACAGCCGGCTGAATACGGATTGGCCAGTTCATCAGAACCGTTGCAGCATGGTGACGCCGAAGGCGTCTCGCTGAAATCGCTCGGTATCAAAGTGGCGGATATGAGTCCGGAACGTGCCAGCCAGTTCGGCTTCAAGAAAGATGCCCAAGGCGCTGTGATCACCTATGTTGAGTCAGGAAGCCTGGCAGCAGAGGCGGGAGTGGAACGAGGCAGCCTGATTCTGAAAGTGGATAAAAAACCGGTAAACAACGCTCAGGAAGCTCAATCCGAATTAGGATCGGTATCGCTGAAGCGTGGCGTTCTGCTCCAGTTGCAAAGTCCTCAGGGCGGGGTTGCATTTATCCTGATCAAATCCGATGCCGGTAAGTGATTTCTGGCCGGCTCAAACCAGTGACAACGGCCTGAGGATCAGGCCGGAAACAAATTCCGCTGTTGAGCAAATTATGCTACTAAACCGCTCTCAGACAGAGAACTGGAGTTTCTCCTCGTCCGGGTCAAGATCGAATTTCGGCCAAAGTCGTTTGATCATTCGTAAGACTTCAGCCCTCTGAAGTTCATCAAGCAGGCAGTGGTGGCAATTGGCCGGTTCTCAACAGTTCTGTCACAGACTGAATCACGGTCCGGATTCGGTCGTGGCCGCGTTGACGCAAGGTTCGAAAAATACTCATCAATACAGCCTGGCAATCCGCACCCTGCTCGCTTCGATTGCCATAACTGTTCTTCCGCAAGATTACAGCCGGGCGAATCAATCTCTCACCATGATTATTGTCAAACGGTATTCCACTCAGCTTTCGCAGTTTTATGCCGCCGCACTAACCAAGAACCTCAGCATTTGTGGTAGTTTTATTCGACTTGATTTCCGTTCCTGAGTCAATTTATACTCTCCGCGCCCCTGAATGATGCATTTACAATAAGACTCTTTCCTGTTATTCTTCTTTAATCGCAAAAAGCTTCAGGCTCTCGGTTACTCAAGTGTCGCATGGAGGCACACATGGGCAAATGGTACAAAGTCGAATTGACGGAAG
>CAMCFM010000372.1 GCA_945874095.1 Candidatus Kuenenia stuttgartensis | reverse complement strand
CAAATAGGATCCGGACAAGTGTTTGGATCCAAAATACAAAGGATGTATTTGCCTGATATGGACGTAAAACGGACAGGAATTGTACTCAGGCCCAATAATTCCCGAGTCATCATTCGGCCATTTGAATTATCGAGTCCTTCACGGATCGAAAAAATCACCTCACGCATTGGAGCACTGTCTGAAACTGAGGTCGAGCAGAATCTCGAAAAAGTGATGGGCGAATTTCGGGAGCGCCACCAACGCACTCGCGAATTCTTTCTGCACCGGTTCGAGCATGTCAGAAAACACCTGCTCACCGATTTGCCTGTGAGTGAGTCCAGACGATTGCTGATAGGGGCTTATTTTACTCAGGAATATGCGCTCGAGTCGGCGGCCCTGTTTAATCCGTCGATGGTTTGGCATCCAGATCAATCGGGAGTTCCGGAGGGATCAAAGCGATTCATTTTGAGTATGAGGGCCACGGGCGAAGGCCACATCTCGTCGATCACGTTCCGAACGGGCCTGATTGACTCAGACAGCGGAATCCACATGGACCAGCCGACCCGGCTTGTGCAGGCCCCAGAGCTATTACCGAACGCACTTTACGAGAAGATTCTATTTCATCGGAAATTGACGGAACTTGGAATCAATGGAGCTTTGACGGAGCAGGTCATGTCGACTCTGCCCGATCATTTTACTCTTGAGGAGCTTGAACGCAATCTGAACAATGCGTTGAAGAGCAATCGGACCCGCCAGCGTGAATTTGAACCGATCGCACAAACGATGATCCTCTTGGCCAGAGCCAATTACGAGATCATGTTTGATCCAATGCTAGATGTCTCAGAGCGGATCATATTTCCATGGTCGCCCACCGAGACCAACGGCATTGAAGATGCCCGCTTTGTGCAATTCACACACAGCGATGGCCGGGTGACGTATTATGCGACATATACTGCATATGATGGTCGCGTAACACTACCACAGATGCTCGAAACGGAAGATTTCCTGCATTTCAAAATCAGCACCTTGAATGGTCCTGAGGTGCGAAATAAAGGCTTCGCACTGTTCCCGAGGATGGTGAACGGGCAATATGCGATGCTTTCACGTCAGGACAACGAAAATATTTTTCTGATGTACTCCGATCAGCCCCACTTCTGGTACGTCAAAGAGTTGATCGCCCGCCCGACTTACCCCTGGGAGTTCATTCAGCTGGGGAATTGCGGATCGCCCATTGAGACAGAATCCGGCTGGCTGGTGCTGACTCACGGCGTTGGCCCGATGCGAAAATATGCCATGGGGGCGTTTCTGCTGGACCTGAACAACCCATCCAAACTGATTGGCCGACTCGACAAACCGCTTCTGGAGCCGAATGCAAACGAGCGTGAGGGATACGTTCCGAATGTTGTGTACAGTTGCGGGGCCGTGATTCATGGACAGGATTTGGTGATCCCATACGCCATGTCCGACTATGCCAGCACCTTTGCCACAGTCCCACTTGATGAGGTTCTCAGCAGCATGACCCGATTCTGAGTCGAAATATCCGGAAATCAGCTATGAATCCGCAAGCCGCCTTCAATGTCGGGGCGATCAGGATCGTCGTTGTTTTTCACGGCGACGATAATCATGCCGTAAGAGTTGGCAAGTTCTATGACTTTTTCGCGGTCGACCACGATCGTCTTGTCTGCTTCTATGGCCAGAATTTTGGCGCGGGCTTTGTTCAAATTCTCGATGGTTTGAACGCCAACGGTAGGGACATCAAAACGCATGTCCTGATCCGGCTTGGCCACCTTGCAAAGGGTCCATCCACCAACCGGACAAAGCTGGCCGGCTCGTTCGATGCATCGGTCGGTGCCTTCCAGAGCTTCCACAGCAAGTGCGGATCGCTCTTTTACAGCGACGGATTGACCGACATCAAGGCCGCCCATGTGCTTGGCCAGTTTCCAGCCAAAATCGATATCTTCCCACTGCGCCCGGTTGGGCGCACGCTTGGTCAGCACGCCTTCGTTCACGAGTAACTCCGGGCAATAGTCAAGGGCCGATGAAAAGTTCAAGCCACGGCGTTCGAACATTTCGATCACGCCAAGCATGATGGTATCGTCGCGTTTATCAGCTCGACAAACCCGATACCAAAGTTCGAACATGGCGAGGTCGGGCAGAAGCCGGGCCAAACGCATCGGTTTGTGCATCACACTTTTGGTGATCTTGCCAGCCATCACCACATTGCTGATCCCCATCCTCTGGAAATCACGCATCATTCCGCCCAACTTCGAAATGCCCTGAACGCGGAACCCGGCGCATAGATGGCGGAGCTCGTCGGGCACTTCGTAGCGGACACCGACACAATGCACCTCGTAACCCTGCTTCACAGCCCCTTCAGCGAAGAGGATCGGAAAGCGGCCACTGCCGGCCAGGAGTCCCACTTTGGTTCCTGGAGGTGGTGGCTCAAGCCGTGTTCGGAACCGGCTTGAGGGCCGAATTTTGGACACTGATTGCGATTGCGATTGTGAGTCGATCATGGGCGATTTTTCATCAGATGGTCTGGTCTGAAATCGTCGAAGTGAAAGCACTGTGAAGGCTTATCGACGATTCTCAGGCTGTCTCTTCGTGGGTTGAATCTTCCAGAGGTGCCAATGAGAGACCAGCCTGGGCAGCCAGAAGCTTGATGCGTTCCATGGCCGTGACCAGTTCTCGCAACTGCTTGTGCATATCAGGGAGTCTGGCAATCATCTGGAAAATGCGTCTCTGCTCGCGGATCGGCAACGCTGGAGAACCCAGTAACTGCTGACCACTTGGAACGTTACGGTGAACACCCGACTGTGCTCCGATCAGCACCTGATCGCCAATTTCCGTATGATCTTTGACACCGACCTGACCTGCCATGACCACATAGTCGCCGGTTTTACAACTGCCTGCCAAGCCGACTTGCCCGCAGATCATGTTATGACGACCGATCTGATTGTTGTGACCAATCATGACCAGATTGTCGATCTTTGTGCCTTCGCCGATCGTGGTGGCTTCAAACGTCCCACGGTCGATGGAGCAGTTGGCCCCAATTTCGACGTCGTTGGCAATTTCAACCGTGCCGGTTTGGGGTATCTTGTTATGGCGACCGTCTTTGAGACGATATCCAAACCCATCGCTGCCGATCACCGTACCGGCGTGAATCTCGACCCGATCAGCCAGAACGGTTTCGTCATATAGCACGACGTTGGAATGGAGCATGCACTCAGAACCGATGATGCAGTGGGCGTTGATGACAACCCCGGGCTTCAAGGTGGTTCCATCGCCAATCACGCTATATTCGCCGACATAGGCAAATGGGTGAATGGCAACGTTCTTGCCAATTGTCGCTGTGGCAGCAATGTAGGCTTTCGGGTGGATACCAGTCCACCTTGGTGCAACATCTCCACGAAGGTGGGTACGAACCTTGACAAATGCATCCAATGGATCATCCACTTCAACCAGAGGGAGATTTGGAGCGATGCCTTGGGCTCTCATTCGGAAGTGTGGGCCGACAAGTGCAGCTGAGGCTGGACATGTTCTGAGGGCACGGGCAACGCGATCGTCGGAGATAAAAGTGATATCTCCGGGACCTGCGATTTCCACAGGTCGGGCGTCACCGATGGGTACGTTGCCATCGCCAACGACCCGGCCGTTTACGATTGATGCGATTTGTTCCAGAGTGGCCGATGCCATGGGCTTTTCCTCCGTGAAAATCGAGCGGGGTGTATTCCTGCACCCATTCCATATGACGCCGGTCAGGTGTGTCTTGAGAAAGACATTGACCGGTACGCTCGCCCATCTTTGAGCGGGAAACTACCACAACCAGCGATTTGCGACAAGGCGAATATCCGACAGCTCCAGTTAGTCGTCAAACCAGTTGCTGTCTGTCAATTCCTGCAATGAGGCGATACAGTTGTTCCTATTTGATCGGCTGCGACGATCCAAAAGGTTAGCTTTGAAACCAAATTTAGCCGGAAATTCGACATCATTGATCCAATCGTCACCAATAAACAGAACGAATTCCGCAGATTCCTCAAGGTGGCTCAGCACGGCTTTGTAAAAGCCCTCTCCGGGCTTGCGAAATCCGACTTCCGAAGAAATCACCAGATAATCGAGCGGTTTATCCACCCCAAAAAGTCCGCCCCAGACCTGCCTCAGACGGGTATCGAAGTTTGATGCGATACAAACCTTTACGCCTTTTTGAGCCAGCCAGTGGAAGGTCTCGGCAACATCGGGGAACAGACGCCAGCTAGATGGTCTGGCAAAATGGTCCCAGAGTTGGTCGAAGACCAGATTGGATCGGGCTTGATCGAGTTCCGGGAGGCAGGCCGCCACGATATTACGCCACCTCTGAACTTCGTTAAGTTCATTGGTAAAATGTTCTTCCGTTGTATCGTCAGCGGTAAAGACTTTGACAAATCGCTCGCGAATGACGGCTGAAGGCAGGTCAAGGCCGACACTTAAAGCCGCCTGACGATAGGCTTCAGCCACGCTTGGAACAGGCTCGATCAGCGTCCCGACGGCATCAAACGCAACGGCACGGATTTTGAGCGACATCGTTGTGGTTTCCCTTGAAAATGACTGATCGTTTCTAAAATTATAGTCAAAATCAATCGAGAAACCTGCGTAAGAACAGAATGATCGGATCCGATAGCCAAAGCCCGCCATGTCAGGGGGACATGGCGTACATTAGACCTTGTCTAGAGAGAGTGGTAAACGGTTTAGAATCAGCCTTCTTGTGGCTTATTTCGGGCTTCAGCCTGTTGTTGCTGGGCGAGTGCTGCCAGTGGGCGAAGTATGGATAGTATCGTGTTCAGATGAGCCAGACGTGGGCCGTATCTGTCTGTGAAATCGCCAAGTGCGAAGTCACCTTCCATCAAATCGGCCTGATGCTCTTGAACGTGGTTCACAAGTTGTTCCATAATCTGGCCGTGAACTTGTTCGAGAGATTGAAGAACGCCTCTCGTATCAAACAAAACGGACTGATGGTT
>CAMCFM010000371.1 GCA_945874095.1 Candidatus Kuenenia stuttgartensis | reverse complement strand
GAAAAAATCAGTCCGACTCCTCTGCCTCAAAATCCACCCAGTTCCGTGGCCTTGGCTACCCGCTCGATGGCCACATAAAACGCAGCCAGCCTGAGCGACAGGTTTCGCGACTTGGCCACTTCATACACTTTATCGAACGCCTGCGACATTTTCGAATCCTGCTCGCGCACGACTTGCTCGTATGTCCAGCGGAAGTTCTGAAGGTTTTGTACCCACTCGAAATAGCTCACAATCACGCCTCCTGCATTGGCCAGAATGTCGGGCACTACGATGACTCCATTTTTATTGAGAATCTCGTCAGCTTCCGGAAAGGTCGGGTTGTTCGCGCCTTCCACAATCAGCCTGGCCTTCATGTTGCGGGCAATTTCGGTCGTGATCACATCGCCCAAAGCGGCTGGAATCAGAATGTCTACCGGCAATGTCAGCAATTCTTCGTTCGTCACATATTTGGCGTGACTGAAACCCTTGACCCCACCGGCCGATTTGGAATATTTCGTAAGCTCTTCCAGGTCAAGCCCGTCAGGAGCGTAAACGCCACCTGTTACATCGCTGATCGCTACAATTTTGGCACCCATTCCGGCCAGAAATCGGGCCGAGATCGATCCCACATTGCCGAACCCCTGAATTGCTACAGACATCCCGTCAAGTGTTCTGCCCTGACGCTTCACCACCTCACGAGTGATCGTGGCCACTCCACGGCCAGTCGCTTCCTCACGGCCCACAATTCCGTGCAGCTCGACAGGCTTCCCAGTGACCACGCCTGGCTCAAAGCCATGAAACTTGGCGTATTCGTTCGCAATCCAGGCCATCACCTGCCCATCGGTGCCCATATCGGGCGCCGGAATGTCAATTTTCGGGCCGATGAAATCGTGAATTCGCTGGACAAATTTGCGGGTCAGGCGTTCGAGTTCGCCCCGGCTGAGCTTCTTGGGATCGACCTGAATACCGCCCTTGCCGCCGCCGTAGGGAACATCCACAACGGCCGTTTTCCAGGTCATCAGGCTGGCCAGTGCAGCCACTTCGTCGGTGTCCACCTGGGGGTGATATCGCAGGCCGCCTTTGAAGGGGCCTCTCGAACTGTCGTGCTGGACACGATATCCGACAAAGTTTCCGATCTCTCCATTGTCCATGGGGATCGAAACTTCCACTTTAATGCTTCGTTCAGGGGTCAGCAGAAGCGTCTTCATGTTGTCCGAAAGGCCGAGTTCGGCAGCCGCTTTGTTAAAGTAATAGGCAACCGCTTCAGTGCTTTTCATTTGGAGAGTCCCTTGCTGAACGGCTTGAGTTTGGAAGTGAGGTGCCACCTGACTTGTGAGTTGGGTGGTACATTTGGACAATAGAAACGTTATACACTCAATGTCTCGCCGATGAGTAGAGTTCAACAACAAGATCACCTTTGCCCGGCCTTTTCCATCAAGAATCCAAAAATGTCTACACCCAACGCCTGGAACCTTGCTGCCAGCTCTCTGGCGGATGTCAAAGCCGCCCCAAAACCCAATGTGGTGGTTCTTCCACTGGGTGCCACAGAACCTCATAACCTGCACTTGCCCTATGGCACAGACACCTACCAGGTGGTGGCCCTGGGCGAGCGTGCCTGCCAGAAGGCATCAGGGCAGGGTGCTGGCGTATGGATGCTGCCTCCAATTCCGTTCGGTACGGAAACCAACCTGATGGACTTCCCCATGACCATCAACCTCAATCCCAGCACGATGGGCAAAATTGTGGGCGATGTGATTGAATCGCTCGACCGGCATGGAGTCAAAAAACTTGTCCTTTTAAATGGACACGGAGGCAACGACCTGAAGTGGATTCTGCGCGAATGGTATGGCCGTACCGGCGTCCAAATCTTTATCTGTCATTGGTTTCGTATGATTGGTGATATACGAAAATATGTTCTGGACTGCCTTGAAGGTGACCACGCCGATGAACTTGAAACCAGCATGATGCTGCACCTCAGGCCCGATCTGGTCACCATGGACAAAGCTGATGCCGGGACCATGAGGGCGCCGATCTTTGAAGCCCTCAAGCGTGGATGGGTGGAATATTCGCGTCCGTGGGAAGTCCTGACGACGAATTCGGGGGCCGGCGACCCTCGCCAGTCGACCGCCGAAAAGGGAGCCACCATCGCGGAAGCCTTTGTCGACCGTTTCAGCGCGTTTCTGGTCGAACTTTCCCAAGCCGAAGTTGATGCGAACTTTCCTCTGGAGGCTCAATGATGTTTCGCATATGGCATGTATCGCTACTCACGGCCCTGATTTGTCTGACTGGATGTGGTGCTCAGCCACAGAATCCACCTGTGAAACCTGATAAAACGGAAAAGCCAAAGTCAGTGGAGGCTAAGCCCGCTGCTCCGAAGCAGTATAAGTTGACCGGGGTGGTGCGTGAGATTGACAAGGAATCGGGCCAGGTGATGATTCGCCACGACGAAATCCCTGGCTATATGAAGGCCATGACCATGCCCTTTGACCTGAAGGGGAAAGAGGTTCTGGCCGATCTGTTTGTGGGCGACGAGGTGGAAGGAGTTCTGGTGGTCAAGGCGGACGACATCGAGCTGAATGACGTGGTGATCACCAGGCCCGCCGAGCCTTCGGCCTTGAATTTCGGGCCTAATGGGCTGGAGATCAAAGCCAAGCCAGCCACCCTTTTGCCGGGTGAGGAAGTGCCTGACTTTAAAGTGACTCTTCAGGATGGAACGCCTGCCAAGCTCAGTGATTACCGAGGCAAGCTGGTGGTTCTGACGTTTATATATACACGGTGTCCACTGCCCAACTTCTGTCCACTGATGGACCGTAAGTTTGGTGAACTCGCAGCACGCCTGCAGCCCTTGCCGAAGGCCGATCAGGTGCGTCTGCTATCCGTGAGTTTTGATCCGGAGCACGATACTCCAGCCGTTCTGGCCAGCCATGCCAAGTCTCGTGGAGCAAAGATGCCGCTCTGGACTTATGCGGTGGCCAGTCATGAAGAGCTCGGTAAATTTGGGCCCAAGCTCGGCCTGATGTATGGTCCGACAGAAAAAGAGATCATGCATAACCTCAGCACCGCTGTGATCGGCCCTGACGGGAAGCTGATTCGCCTCGATTACGGAACGGCTGGAGGAGCCTGGACGGCTGACGACATGATGGGAACGATCTATAAATTTACAAGCAAGCCGTGATCTTCAGAGGCTTGGATCAGCGACGGACGGGTGAGTCGTCGGACTGGGCGCGAATCACGCTTCGGTCTTTGCCGGTTTCACCTGAGTTCGCAGACTGTTGAGGCTTATGAGCGGCCAGTGTCGATTCTGGATGAAGCTGACCAGGTGTACGGCGGCTGGCCACAACGCGATGCCAACTCCTCCAGGCACGGTCTAATTCTTTGGAGTCAGGCAGGTTATAGTGGCGTCTTGTGGCGGTATCCCAGCCGATTTTGGTCCCATCGCCAACAAACTTCAGGAACCGGTCGCGGCCCCCGATTTCGATCAGAAAGCGTGACACAGAATAGCCTTGCCCATAAAATCCGAGTAAATCTTTCGGATATTCTTCCATCACAAACAGAGCACTCAGGGGCATGTGGCCTTTGCGATCGATCAGACTATTGATTATTTCATCCTGTCTGGCCAGTTCGCGATGATCTTCCGAAAGCATGCAAGCCCCTTCGTCAGCCCATCTTGGCATGGGGGCTCCGAAGTGCCAGGCAAAAACGGTGTGGGTGATTTCATGAGGCAGTGCCGAATTCAAAATCCGTTCCGCCGAACCTTCGAGGTTCATTTCCTGATCGGTCACACGGCCCTGGTCGAATGAGAACGAGGTTACACCACCAGCCTCTCCGCCGGTCAACTTAAGCTGGATCGGGCAGGGCTTGGGCCAGGCAGGCAGGGGCTTTCCGAGCCAGGCCATGGCGATTTTATGACGCAGATCTTCGGCTTTTTGTGCCACGGAATGGATCACGTTTTGATCGGGCCCATGAACAATAAAATTTCGACTTCGAACCGAAGCGGCATCGGCTTCGTATAGGAAGAGTTGACTGATGGCGAAAACGCCAAAGCAGATCGAAGCGAATCGCCCGGCATTGAATTTCAGGCGAAGATCTTGATCATCACGAGCTGCGTCCATGACAGACCCTCATCCTTGAGGATTAAAAAAACACCTCGAAACAAGCTGGTATTTGGATATCAGCCTGTTTTGGTCAACCCGTCCATTGGGTATGTGTGTCGTGTAAACAGACTTTAACGATAATCCGAAAAATTGTCTATCTCGAAAAATATTTGCAAATTTTCGATCTCCTAATATTTGTCTCAACCTGAGTTTTGAGTTCGAGTCTGTGATAGCCTTCGTCTTCAAAGCGATGAGATGGCAGGTTTTTTGTTCTGATGTAGGCCATGTCCCCTGACATGGCGGGCTTTGGTTAACCAGTTGAATCGTCACAAGATCAAGTAAATAATAGGTTTGTGTGGAGAATGTATGATAAGTCTGCGTCATGATAATCGTTATAAATCATCACTTTTTTGAAAGTGAAGCTCAACTTCGACGAAGGTTGGGCCGATAGAAAGTCGGTCCAAGCTGCCGACTTCACGGGTTGTCAGGGTTGGAAAAAAAAGGCAGTTGTGAACAAGCTGCCAGTACTCAGAAGTTGCGGAGAATTCGAGTGAACGCATGGAAGCGCGATCTTGAAAGCCGCAGAGTCACGGAAGACCGATCAAATATGTCATCTCCTCATTTGCGAATTTATCCTCATCGTGATGAGCCGGAACGTACGGCCAGGCCTGAGCCAAACATGACGATGAAGATCTCCGATTTGTTTCCGATTCTTGCGGAAGCGTATCGAGGTGATTACCTTTGGGTAGAAGATTTCGCAGATGACAAGGTCATGGTGACTTCGGACCTCTACGAATTGGTCCATGCTTTTGCGAAATGTCGGCCGTCAGCCTGACCTGTTGAGGGGATGAATCTCTCGACAGTTCGAGCCGGTGCCGATCGTCAGTCAAATCGCATCGGAGGTCAGTTTGGAACCGTTGAACCCGTCGCAGGATGTG
>CAMCFM010000370.1 GCA_945874095.1 Candidatus Kuenenia stuttgartensis | reverse complement strand
GTTTTGCCACCACTCGCCACTGATAGCACTTGCAGCAGAGCGGCCGTGAGTGTGGTCTTCCCGTGGTCAATGTGACCGATCGTACCCACATTGACGTGTGGCTTGGTCTTGACGTAAGTTTCCTTAGCCATCTTAGCTCCCGTCGCTTGAAAAAGTCGCCTGCGAGTTCGACACGCCACCAAGGCTTGGGGCCGATGTTCGTCTCGCGATCATCTTATATACGCTTTACGTGCCTGTCACGTATTGCGCCCAATGCCTCGGTTGACACTTGTAACCAAGAAAGCTGCCGCCGGGGATCGAACCCGGGACCTCGTCCTTACCAAGGACGCGCTCTACCAGCTGAGCCACGGCAGCCATCATGTCATCTGAAAGATTTCGACGATCGAAATTGAAAGCTGAAATCCCCTTTTGACTAGTCGGTTTTTACCGATGTTTGAACCTTGAGAAGCGGGTGATGGGAATCGAACCCACGTAGCCTGCTTGGAAGGCAGGTGCTCTACCATTGAGCTACACCCGCCCGCTGCGATCGTCTTCACGCTGAACACTTTCGCCACTGGGTGGAGCAGGATTCGAACCTGCGAAAGCAATGCTACCAGATTTACAGTCTGGCCCCTTTAGCCACTTGGGTATCCACCCGACTTGTCCGACTTACCATCCGAGAGCTGGCGGTGGGATTTGAACTCACGACCTACGGTTTACAAAACCGTTGCTCTACCAACTGAGCTACGCCAGCAAGCACCACTTTGGATTGAAGATCGTACCTGACATCGCACTAACTTGCAAGTCTTCTTGACCAAAATTTAAGAGCCAATCTTTGCGGGATTGGCTCTTAGACTTTTGACTGTTCCACAACTCACTATGAATTAGGGAGTTCGATTTGTTCCTGTGACGCTAACCTTCGGATTTTTTCTTGAGCACGAGACTCGATTTGTCGCACCCTCTCCTTGGTTATCCCAAGCTCCCTGCCTAAAGCCTCCAGCGTACACTCCTCATTCCCCCCCAAACCGAATCGCCTCTGAATGATATGGCGTTCCCGTGGGTCAAGGTGGCTCAGCAATCCTTGCACCGTCAGTCGCAAGTTCTTATGCACCAACTCTATCTCTTGCTCATCTGTGCGGTTATCTGCTGCGGCTTCGAACATCTCTTCGTGGCCGGTCACAAATCTATCCCTGTGGTGATTCTCTTCTGGAATCGACCGGGCAAAGTTTTTCACGATCGCCCACGACGCGTATGTACTGAACTTGTTACCACGTGAAAAATCGAATTTTTCAACGGCCCGCATGAGTGACATGTTGCCGTCCGAGATCAATTCGAAAAAGTTCGAAGATGGTCCCACATGACGCTTTGCAATCGAAACCACGAGTCGCAGGTTCGAACGAATGATCTGGTTCTTGACTTCCAGCGCTTGATTCTGAAGCTGAACGATACGATCCAGGTCACTCGATTTCGCCTTGCTGGTATCTTCAGCCACTTTGGCGCGGAGTTGCTGAGACTGCCATTTCAGAAAGTTCATCTTCCGGAACAGGTGTTGTTCCTGTTCTTTACTGAGCAACGGAACTTCATACAGACTCGCCAGATATGGAGGAAGATCCTTGGGTGCCCGAGTCTTCTTGATGGGCGTTTCTGGCTCAGGTAAATCAGCGAGAATGGTTTTGGCGACACCTGGTTCTGAAAATGTTTCGTTATCGATCAGGTCGATGTTTGTTTTCAAAAGCTCGATCGCCTTCACCTCGATCAGAACACGATGGATCGTCTGTCGACTGCGACGAAATTGGCGAGCCAGGGCTGCTACGCCAACTCCTCTGCCATAAAGATTTTGGATCTGTGACTTTATGGTTTCAGATAGCGGTCCAGTCAGGTCAGGGAACAAGGCTCTTTCTGGATGCTCCTGGTCGTGATCCTTGATTAAAGTCCTGATGGTTTCAGGGGATCTGGTCATTTCCACAGCGATATTTCGGGCAATCTGAGTCATGTTCAGCTCCGGATCTTGTTCTAAGGCCGTTCGAACCTTGTCGAAAATGATCTCACGCTCTTGGTCGTCAAGATTTCTGAAGTGACTCCCGCGCTGAACTATCTGGACATGTTTTGTGACAAATCGGTTCACGCTTGAGTCAAGGAACCCGACCTTCACCCGTCCGCGGATCCGAAACCGACGTGCTACAAGGCCTTTATGACGCCATCGAGTGATTGTTCGACCAGCGACTTCAAACCGCTTGGCGAGCTCTTCAACGGTCCAGACTTTTTCATTCACCTGAGCAACGTCCTGAGCGACACTGGCGGAAACTTCTTCGATAAAATTCTGAAGATCTTCCACCCACTCGTGGCCTTTGTAGGTACACTCAACGTGCTGTAAAAGTCTTACACCAGTGACTTTGTAATGGATAAAGTCAAATGGATAGACAGTCTCCTCAACCAGTTCATCAATGAGATGTTCGGCTCGATCGACCTGTGTCTGCCTCTTATCTTTAGGGGTGTAACGCACCAACTGATCACGCAATTGCCGAACCGCTTCGGAATGATAATTTGCTTCGGTATTGGAGCGGAAAGTTTTCTGGGTCAATTGGCTCGTCATCGTCTGGTCCCTTCGTTCGCAACGGTTGAACTGGAGGTTTGCACCACCTTCACCCGATTCGTTCCACCATCATCGATATTTGACGCCCGCAGAGTGAAGGTTGTTCCGAGATTCCCCCTCATGCTCCATCGCAATCGCACTGAGCAAGCCGACAAACTGGATTCAAGACATTTCGTAACTTGTTTCATAAATGTACTTTGCACATTTCAGAAACGGATTGGCTTTTGATGGCCGGTCTTGTCTCGTCAGATTCGGACTTGTCAAAATCGTGCTAAAGGTTATACGTAGGGATTGTGATTTTGGGTCACCAGTATTTCAAAAAAGGTTGTGGAATTCCGCAGACGTCGTCAGCGGATCGTCTTCATTCGAGAAATTTACGAAGGGTGGGTCTCATGTGGATAAATCCGATCAGTCCGTTCCACAGTTGCTCCATCCTGATGGCAGTATTATCCGGCTTGACGATCCAGAGTTCAAGTGCTGCCGAAAAGTTTTCATTGAGGGAACGTGTTGATGGCCAGAGAGTTGTGCGATCCACGTGCTTGATGACTGCGGATGGTCTCTATTTTCTCGACCCACCCGTGGAGTCCAAAACCGCCAAGCCTGACAAGGCTCAGCCTGAGACGCTCAAAGTCAAAGCCACTACGAAACTTGTCGTGCTTGACCGATGGAAATTATCCGAGTCGGCCGATGGTCCGAATGCTGGAGTTCTTACCGCTAGACGACTCATTGAATTCGCACAAGCCGATGTGAGTGGGCAGGTTAGACCTGCTTCAAATCAGATTCGGAAAGAGCGCCGCCGGTTCCTCACCGATATTCATGACGAAATGGTTCGAAATGGTTCGCTGGATGGTTCGATCACGCGTCAGGAGCTCGAAGCAATCACCACTCCAGGTGACGGTATCACGCTTTGGACACTTTTGCCAAAGCAGGAGGTGGCCGTTGGTGATACCTATAGGCTGGACAACCTCGGCGCCAAATCGCTCACACTTTTTGACACGATTGCCGTGAATGGTCTGGAAGGTAAGGTCGAGAAGATTGAAGCGGATACGGTTGAGATCCGGATTCGTGGTGAAGTTCGTGGAGCGGTTTTGGGCGCTGAAGGAAAGATGATTCTGGAAGGGACGATTGGGTTCAACCGAATCGACGGACTTGTCCATTCGTTGGTGATTGATCGCGATGAAAGTCGCAGACCGGGAAGTGTGGAGGCTGGCCTTGAGATTCACAGCAAACTTGAAGTGAAACGCGAGGTGGTCGAAAAGGTGGTCCCTGAACTGGCATCAGAGTCGGATTCTTCGTGGCCTAAATTCATTGAGAACAAACACTTGTCGATCTTATGGAACGAACCTTCCAGCCTATTCAGCATGGAGCATGACCGCGACTGGCATGTGACCTGGACTGACATTCAGGAATCCGTCATAAAGCGAGTGGACAAAGGTGGAACGGTGATTGCTCAGTGCAATATGAAGCGTGGGCCAACCGTTGCAGCGGGTCGGCATCAAGATCCAGCCCAATTTCGGGAGGATGTAAGAACTGCGTTAGGTACGCAGTATAAAAGGGTTTTTGGCGAAGGCGTTCTGAATCGACTGGAGGGGCAGGGATATGGATATAAACTGGCGATTGAAGGCCTGATCCAGGACTTACCAGTGGTTTGGTACTACTATTTGATATCGTCGCCGGCGGGCGATCAATATATCAGTACCATTACAACGACCCTCGCGGAGACCAGGGAGACGTCGAAATCAGGCTTAGGGCTGGTGGAATCCCTTCGGTGGTCGGCTCAACCGAAAAAACAGGAAGAGTCGCCCAAATAATTCTGAAAGGATCAAGTGGAGTCCACTGGCAAAAACTGGTAGTCTAAAACATTGAGGCCTTGCCTGACAAAATCCTGACATTCCGGTTCAGTTCAGAAACTTGAGTCGGAGGATTCTTTTAAAATCAAGGGACATAACAAGATGGATCTCGGCAAGCTAGCTCTTTCGCGACGATTTCTGGCTGGTCTTTCAGGTCTATGGATCGTTGCTGGACTGGAATCCGGTATCACGGTTCAAGCCCAGGATCAACCTGCCCCAGCGGCAGTGGTGGATCCCATTGATGAAGCACTTCAGGATGTTTCCACCAAATTCAGGCTTCGCGAAATCTATACGAGCAAGGATGGGGAACCCCTTCCTGGAGAGATCAGTCAGACGCGTAACGCGTTTCGTGAAACTCTGACAATGACAGTAGATACGCCAAAAGGCGCCCCCTTGAAGTCAGAGCGGATGCGTCAGCTGATCTATTCTGAGCGACCAGCCTCACTGACATCTACCAGCCGAGTGGATGCAGTCGTTCGACGATTTGAAACGTTGCGATTTGAACCGGCACCGCAAGGTCTGAATGTGGCGAAAAAACCACCGCTGGATGGACTGATCGTCTGGGCAGTGCGTGGGCAATCAGGCGAGCA
>CAMCFM010000369.1 GCA_945874095.1 Candidatus Kuenenia stuttgartensis | reverse complement strand
ATTGGATAAAATTGAGCGATTAAGGTTCATGAAATAAAGCCGGGATCGCTACGATAGCCCCGGTTTTTTCTTAAGAAAATCTCCCGAAACTAGAGGATCAGTGCGGACGATTTATCTAGCCGGGCTTGGCGCTAGCCCCGGTTTTTTCTTACAAAAATCTCCCGAAACCGGGGGCTAGGTACTGACACTTTACCAACCGGGCTTGACGCTAGATTTGGACACTTTACCAACCGGCAATCCTCACAACCCCAGAATACTGACCACGATAAACAGTGGTATCAGGATACACACGCTGAATGCCATATATCCGAAGAAACTCGGCATTTTCACGCCTGATTGCTCGGCGATCGATTTCACCATGAAATTCGGACCGTTGCCAATATAGGTATTCGCTCCCATAAAAACTGATCCCAGCGAAATGGCTGCCAGCAATGAGCTGGCCACATCGCCTGTGATCAATTTCAATGAATCCACCCCAGCAGGTACTGGCAAGGTTTTGGCTGTTTCCAGAAAGACGAGATAGGTCGGAGCATTGTCCAGAAAACTCGATAGTATTCCGCTGGCCCAAAAGAATTCCAGAGGACTTTCAAGTCCAAGACTTGGCCCCTTGGATTTCAATATTTCCATCGGCACTTGCATGGTAATGAAAATGCCCAAAAACAAGGCCGCCACTTCCAGAATCGCTCCGTAATTGAATTGATTGTCAATACGAACCGCTTTTGGTGTGGCTAATAGTGAGACGCCTGCCAATACAAGCAACACCACTTCTCTGGAATGATCAGGCACAGTCAGGCCTCCAAACGAGCGGCCCGGTACCAGCAGAGCCACGCCCAGAATCATCAGGGGCAGAATGGCGAAATTGATCTGGCCGCGTATTATTGGCTTCTTGATCATGGTTCTATCTGCAACTAGGGCCGGGTAAGGCTCTTTGCGATAAATCGTCCAGTCCCACACCCAATAAACCGCCAAAAGAGTCACCAAACAGCCTGCCCAATACGGAAACAGTCTTAATGTCCACAAAAATGGCACGCCTTGAAGGTATCCCAAAAACAGCGGTGGGTCACCGATCGGGGTCAAAAGTCCACCGATATTTGAGACCAGAAAGATGAAAAATACAATCGTATGAGAAACTCTGGTTCGCTCGGAGTTCGTCTGCAAAACAGGCCTGATCATCAGCATGGATGCCCCTGTGGTGCCAATCAGGCTTGCTAAAAGGGCTCCAATGCCGAGCAGTATTGCATTATTGGTCGGGGTCGCCTGAAGGTCGGCATTGAGCCTGAGCCCTCCAGCAGCCACATAAAGTGCGAATAAAAGCACCACAAATGGAATGTAATCTTTGATCACCGCATGTTCCAGAACCGCCTGAACCGAGGCTACGCCAGGGGCAGCATCGTGGAACCCGAATTCCCGAATACCGTAATATCCCAGAGTGATCAGCGAAAGAATCACGCTGAGCAGGAATTTATTCTGATTCTTTTCCCAGGCGTGTGCGGTTTTGTGAATCAGTGGGAGAGTTGCAATCGCCCCTAGGATCGTCAGAAACGGCAATGCCCAGATCGGGTTCGGCGTATGATGCATGATATTTCCGGATTCGCTTTTGGCAGTTGGTACTGTGTTTGTGGCGTCGTGAACTCAGCATACCGAAATGAGTCGCCAGATTCCAAACATAAATACCCTGAATGCGACCGATTATCAATCGAACGCATTCAGATCTAATTCCATTTTACGCCTGAATTCAAACGCCTCAGACCACCGAATATGGACCAACCGGCTGATGATGCACGATCGGCCGGTCGGTGCCGCGAATTCGGTCGATCTCGTGTTGAATGCGATCCACATCGCTTTTCTCCAGAAGCACTTCCAGCGATGTCACGGAAAGATGGCGGCCACCGGGCATGAGCTGAATGACTCGCCCATGCTCTTTCTCAAAAGCCTTTGGATTCGGGAAGTTTGTGGCTGGCTCCAGGCCTGTCACATAGCCATTTTCATAGCCAGCAGTGTTCTTCCAGAGCGTAAAGCATGGGAGCTGGGCCACGTCGAAACGAAGGGCAAGGCCCTTGTCACCGGCATCGTTACGCAGCATAACGGTCGTGTGATTCGTTTCCGCGTCAGCCTTGAGCTTGAAAAAGAAGGCTTGTTCGTGATATCCGACCATCGGTTCGTCGTAAATATCGTAGCTGTTCACGCCGTTGGCAGCGATGTGGTCACGCGGAACCACTTCGATGGAAGGGGCCACAAACTGGGCTCCGCCGTCGAGCCACGGGCGACCGAAATTCCAGTGATAAAGCAGCTGTAGGTCGGCCATGCCGTTGCCCATGTTGATGACCTCGTCCTCAACTTTCAAGCTCGCTGAATCTTTCATCAACGTGATGCGTGTGATCAGTCTCAAGTTCATTCCAAACAGACAGGTTTCATCCACATGTCCTTCGACAACCAGACGATCCGTTTCTTCGTGAATGGCCAGATAATGGGCAGGCCGATTGGCGATCATCCCATGCAGGCCGATGGCAAACGGCTCGGTCACGGGCGATGGAGGGCCGTTTTGAGTCAGCCCGCACCGCACCATCATTTCATCGAACCCCTCAAGCCAACCCAGTCCACCCAAACCAGCCTGATTGACAAACGATGGATTCACAGGCCCATCCTTAACAGGCGAGTCCCAGCCGACTGGGAGACCGTCCACCCGCGCCTTCCAAAGGCCCATTCCGCGAGTCGGGATTATCGAAACATGGAATCGGCTGTTGCTCAGTTCCAGCAACTGGACGCCCTGACGACGCCCTCCATGAAGGGTGTGCAAAGTGGCAGTGACTCCACCAACAGACTGCACAGAGGCATGATCAGACGAGATATTCTGGGTCACATCGGTCAGGACAACTGTGGACATGGCGATCAGACCTATCGAGATAAAGTTGGAAGATGTTCAGGAATGACTGGCACCTGACCAGCTGCATGACGTTCCATCTTAGCCGAATCAGTGGCTGTAAAACAGGTTGACTGCAGCAATCGCTTTACGCCAGCGAGCCAGGGCAGCAGTTCTCCAGCTCTGGTCGCGAGCCGGCGCGAAGCGTTTCTGCACAGAGCTGTGTGTCGCAAAAGCATGCTCCACGCTCTCCCAAAGGCCAATCCCAAGGCCGGCAAGAACGCCTGCACCCAGAGCGGTGGCTTCTCTTTGAAGGCTGCGACGGAGTTCGAATCCGAGGACGTCTGACTGAAGCTGGAGGAAGAGATCGCTGTCGGACATCCCACCGTCCACGCTCATGTCGATCAGAGGCTGGCCGGTGTCGGCGACGATCGAGTCAATCAGATCAGCCACCTGATAGGCCACGCCTTCGAGAGTGGCCCTGGCCATGTCGGCCTGGGAGGTGGAGCGGGTGAGCCCGAAAATGGTGCCGCGAGCCTCAGGGTTCCAATAAGGTGCCCCAAGGCCTGTCAGGGCAGGGACAAAGATCAGTTCTGAGTGAGGATCTGCCTGATCCGCCAGAGGATTGATTTCAGGGGCAGCACCCACGGCCTTCAGGCCATCGCGAAACCACTGAACGGCAGCACCGGCCACAAACACGCTGCCCTCAAGGGCGAACTGGGGCTGACCGTCTGTCAATGTAGCGGCACGGGTGGTGAGGAGCCCGTTTTTGGAGCGGGCGATGGTCGTCCCCGTGTGGGTTAATAGGAAGGCGCCGGTGCCATAGGTACACTTGGTCTGGCCTGACTTGACACAGCCCTGCCCAACCAGACTGGCTTGCTGATCGCCGGCCACGCCCATGATCGGGAGACCGTCAGGGAGCCAGCCCAAGCCCTGAGTGGTTCCAAATGAACCGACACTGGGCCGAATCTCAGGGAGCATGCCGGGCGGTACGCCAAAGAGGCTGCAAAGGGAGGAATCCCACTGGGCGGTGGCCAGATCCATGAGCATGGTGCGAGAGGCGTTGGTCACATCGGTGGCATGAACCGCACCGCCGGTCATGCGGTGGATCAGGAATGAATCGACGGTGCCGAACAGGAGTTCGCCGTTGTGGGCACGCTCTTTAGCATTGGGAGTATGTTCGAGGATCCAGGCGATTTTGGTGGCTGAGAAATAGGGGTCAAGTTCCAGGCCGGTTTTCTGACGAACTTCATCACGATGGCTCGCCAGGGATCGGCAAGTCTCCGCCGTGCGACGATCCTGCCAGACAATGGCCGGTGCTATGGCTTGACCGGAATGACGATCCCAGACCACGGTGGTTTCGCGCTGATTGGTCAGGCCAATCGCAGCGATACTGCTCGTTTCCACACCACTGGCCACCAAGGCAGCGGCTACGGCGGAGGCCACGGAATCGATCAGGTCAGAGGCTGTCTGCTCGACCCATCCGCTCTGGGGATAGGCCAGTTTGACTTCCACCTGACCAGTTCCAAGGGCATTGGCATGCTTGTCAAAAACGATGGCACGGGAGCTGGTGGTGCCTTGATCGATCACCAGCAGGCAGTCGGGAGAATTGGCTTTGGACATGTTTGAATGGCTCCCGGGAGGAGTTCGATCGTTTTTTTGGGAAAGGTGGATCGATCTCAATTTATGGGTTCCGAAGTGAAACTACAAGGAGAAAACCAGAGAAATGTGGAATCTTTCAGGGATTTGTAGATCGATTACACCATTACCAGACTTATATTCCATTCCATTCGATTGGATTACAATTCTTTATGGCTCATACCGGATTCCGGAGTGGTGGTATTCAATCAGATCTGGTTTTAGGGCCAAAAGCCCGTCAAATACCAGCGATGGTCGAAGGCCATCGATTGGATATCGGATCAAATCAAATCGCTTCACTCTGTGAAACAAGTGCTGAAAGCACGTCCCATAGGCATATTGTTTCCTGATTCGCGACGTAAGAGGTATCGGACTTTCAGCCCTCAAAGCATTTTTGGTTTGGCCAACTGACGAGTGCCGCTGGCCCTCGCTGGTATGGAACGAGCCTTTGGCCCTGAGGTAAAACCTTCAAAATACGATGTTTCAAGAGGATCTCCAACTGTCGTGTTAACACC
>CAMCFM010000368.1 GCA_945874095.1 Candidatus Kuenenia stuttgartensis | reverse complement strand
CAACCGCGAGCAGGGCAGAGCGAGTGATGTACCATATACAGAAGGGAGAAATGCGTGAGCAACCAATTTGTCAAACCCACGAATGCCAACGTCGACCCAAACCTCCAGCGGCAATATGAGGAACGCGACGAGTATTACTGGCGCGAAATTGAGGCCCTGATCGCATCGAAGAGCTTAAGCGTCCGCGATGTCCTGAAAAACTATCCTGCCTTCATGCGGCGTAGGGAGTTGCCTCGCCTCTTGGCGCATTGGGAACTGTTCAAACTGATCAAGGACCCCCTCGACGACACCCGACTGGCCACCCAGAAAGGCGTTGTGACCAACGAATACCGCCAGAATTACTCCACTCAGCCTTACGGCATGGTCTCGCGGATTCTCTCCGAGACTCTTTATCCGGAGGGCCACCCCTATAGCTGGACAACGATTGGACTTATGGAAGAAGTCAACGCTGCAACCCGCGATCAGGTTGTGGCCTTTTTTGAGAAGTTCTATGTCCCTGCCAACGCCAGCCTTTGTGTAGCTGGCGACGTCGACACCGAAGCCGTTTTCGACCTTGCCGAACGCTATTTTGGTGGATTCAAATCAGGCATGCGTGCCGCCGTCCCAAACGTGGCCGACATCAAACTGCTCGAAAACAAACGCTTGAATATGATTGATAACGTAACCCTGGAAAGGCTTTACATCGTATGGCCGACCGTCCGCCAGCTTACGGCTGATGAACCATCGCTGGCACTCTTGGGCGACATTCTGACCAGTGGTCGCACCAGCAGGCTTTACCAGGATCTTGTCGTTAAACTCCAACTCGCTCAGGACGTTTCAGCCGGCCAATCTTCTCGAGAACTGGCAGGCCAGTTCTCCATCGTCGTGACGCTTCGACCAGAAGCCTCTGCCGATCAGGTCAGGGCGATTATCGAACGAACCCTTTGCGACATGGCCGAGTCAGGGCCAACGCCTGACGAGCTTGAACGAGTCATGCGCCGACGATGGTCAAGCTATCTCTTTAGCCTGGAACGGATTGGCGGGTTCGGTGGACTGGCCGACCGGCTCAACGCATTCAATAATTTTACGGGTGAACCAGACCGACTCTGGACAGACGCCCTGCGATATCGCCAAGTCACTACGGAACAGGTCTCCAAAGCGGCTGAAACCTATCTCAGCCAGAAGCCAAGTCTGGAGATTCATGTCAAGCCAAAGACCCGGACGGTTGCGGAGCCAAATCGAGCTGAGGGAGTCAAAATCGGGCCTCCGAAATCGCATCGAATCAGTGAACCGACCGAGTTGAAAATTAACGACCGGGTCACTCTCCTGCTCGTACCACGCCCCGACTGGCCGGTCGCCTCAGGCGCGATTGCAGCCATGCCTCCAACAGATCTGATGGGCCCAATAGGCTCCGGGCTGGCCCAACTTCACGCCGCTTCAATGATGGAGGGAACCGCTCGCCGATCGGGCCCTGAGCTGGCTGAAGCGATTGAATCGCTTGGTTCAGGCATCTCTCCGAACGCCGACTGGGACGGATTTCACCTCCTGTTCCAGGCCACATCCGATGGGCTCCTGCCAACCTGGGATCTCGCCTCAGAAATTTGGAGAGAAGCCTCGTTCCCGGACGTCGACTGGCAACGCCAGCGCAGCCGAATGATCACTGCCCAGAGGTCAGAGGTGGATCGTTTGGAAAGTCTTTCACAGAGAGCCTTTCTGCTCGGAATATTCGGCGCTGGCCACCGCTATGGTCGCCCCCTGTGCGGCATTCCTCAAGGCTTGGAACGGCTCGGCCATCACGACCTGACACGAGTCCGCGAACGATTGAATCGACCTGATCAAATGGCAGTGGTTCTGGTCGGCGACTACGACCAATCGGCCATGTTTGATAAAATCCAGCAGTTTTCGGAAACTCTTGAACGACCCTCCCCTCTCGATCTGGCTGAAAACGCCATCCACTTCGAAACCCCGATCCATCAAGGAACGAAGCTGATTGTGGTGAACAAGCCGAACGCCCAGCAAGCGGTGATTCGAATGGGGCAGATTGGCCTGACCTCTGGCGATCACGATCGCGACGCTCTTGGGCTTTGGAATCTCGCCCTTGGAGGGCTTTTCACATCACGTCTGAACCATGTCCTGCGAGAAGTAAAAGGTCTGACATACGGCGTCAGAAGTGGATTTGACACGCGCAGAGCCATGCCTGGGAGCTATTTGGTGGCGTCTTCCGTTGAGCACGACCGATGTGCCGAGGCGATTGAAGCGGTTCGTCACGAGGTCTTCACCATGCTTGGAGAGCGTCCCCTGACGGTCACAGAGCTTGAAAACGCCCGTCGAAATCGGCTTGAATCCACTGCGAGGGAGGATGACACCTGCTCAAATGTAACGCGCAGGGTTGTTGACACCTGGCTGGCTGGAGAGCCAATCAGCGAGCCGAACGACCTGATTGAGCGGTATCGAAAACTGACGATGGATCAAGTGCTGGAAACCGCTACACGGCGGCTTACGCCTCAGAATTGGCTCACCGTTCTGGTAGCCGATTGGGACAAAGTCAAATCCGCAGTGGAAGCACTCGGTTTTGATCAAATTGAGGTCATGGCACCAGCGGATTTAATCATCCAATAAATCGTCGATTGCCTATATTTCAGGGAAGCCGATTCCATTGCAAATACAGCAATGATTAAGCCTCCCTGAAATATTCGCGGGAATGGAACCTACGAAAGTTTTATCAGTCATTGACGCGATCAACGATTTCTGATAAATTTCAGCTTGTCAAGTGAAAAACATGTCTGGTTTAAATTCACTGCGTCTGACTCTGAATGCTGGAGACTGAATGCGTGGAATCGCCCTGAAAATGCTGTTCGGCGACCCGTCCAAGTATCTTGGACTGGTTCTCGGTATGGCGTTCGCTGTTCTGCTTGTGAATCAGCAGGCAGGAATCATGATCAATGTGATTGGCCGAATCGCCAGCATGATTCTGGACGTGCCTGAGGCTTCGATTTGGGTGATGGACCCTGGTGTCCCGAATACAGATACCGTGATCCCGATCAGGGATACGGAATTGGCACGAGTCAGGAGTGTTGATGGAGTGAAGTGGGCTGCGCCTTTGCTCAAAGCCAATGGACGGATCCACACCCCTTCAGGGCAAGTGACTTCGATTGTTTTTTATGGGCTTGAGGATGCCACTTTGATCGGCGTTCCGAACCGTGTAATTCTTGGAGAAATCAGCGATTTAAAGCTGGCAGATGCGATTGCGATTGATGAGGATGGATATAAAAAGATTTGGCCCGACGGACCATTGCAACTTGGCCGGGAGATTGAAATCAATGACCATCGTGCCAAAATCGTCGTGATTGTCAAGGTGGAACCTCCGTTCACGACAATCCCCCAAATTTACACCCGTTATTCCAACGCATTAAACTACGCCAATTCTGGCCGACATCAGCTTTCATTTATCCTTGTACAGCACGTGGAGAGCCATTCCGCTGAGGACGTGGCAAAAGAGATTACCCGATCAACCGGGCTGGCAGCCTATACCAGCGAACAATACAGGGATAAGACCATCAAATGGGCCTATGAAAAGACAGCACTTCCCGTGAATTTCATTCTGATGATTTTCATGGGTATCACGGTAGGAATCATGGTGGTAGGACTTCTGTTCCACCTGTTTATCACAGAAAATCTGAAGCAATACGCTGTGATCAAAGCCATTGGAGTGAAAAACAGTCGGATTGTAGGCATGGTTCTGCTCCAGGCATTTGTGGCAGGAGTCACCGGATATGCAATTGGAATGGGCATGGCCGCAATTTTCTTCCATTACGCATCACAAAGTTCGAGCTTCTGGGGCATCGTCTTACGCCTGGATGTTGCTCTCTATTCACTTGTGCTTGCCATCTTGATTTCATTTCTGACATCCTTATTCAGCCTTCGCAAAGTGCTCGTTCTTGACCCTGCCACCGTATTCAGAGGCTGAATCATGGATTTGGAAACAAGTACAACCGGAACGGTCAAATCTGGAATACTCTGTAAGGGAGTCGAAAAAGGGTTTGGGACTGGCGAAGCCTATACAAAGGTCCTGAACGGAATTGATTTCGAAGCCAAAGCTGGCGAAATGACATTTCTGATCGGGCCGAGTGGATGTGGCAAAACCACATTGATTACGATTATCGCTGGCCTTCTAACGCCTGAAAAAGGCGATGTCCACATTTTTGGCCAGAATATTGCTAAACTTGGGAGTTCGAAACTCGTCGATTTTAGGGCCAGAAATATCGGATTCGTCTTTCAGCAATTCAACCTGCTACACACCTTGAATATCATGGAAAATGCAGCTGTTCCACTGCTTGCACAAGGTGAATCCGCAAAAAAGGCAAACGAAAAGGCCTGTGAACTGCTCAACAAACTCGGCCTTGGAAATCACCTGCAAAAATATCCAGCCCAGCTCTCTGGAGGCCAGCAACAGAGGGTTGCCATTGCCCGGGCGCTGGTGCACAGCCCTCGAATTATCATTTGCGATGAACCGACATCATCACTCGATGCGGAAAGTGGTCAAACTGCGATGCAATTATTTCGTGATCTTGCGATGGCTGCTGATCGCTGCCTGATTGTGGTGACTCACGACCAGCGAATCTATTCCTATGCGGACAGAATCACGGCCATGTCCGATGGTCGAATTGAAAGCGATTCCGCCAAGCCCAACCGCACAAAAGAGGCTCCCCAATGACATTTAAATCCAAGTTCTTGAGTCGATTCACTGTGGCACTGGCGTTTGGCGGACTCGTGTTTGCCGGTTATGTCATACGCAATGGTATGAGAACCGACAAGGTAAAATTAGCCCAAACCACGCCTGCTGCTGCGCCAGAATCGGGTTCAATTATCGACAATAACAAGTCGACAAAGCTTTTGAGTATTGGTGGAACAGGTCTTATTGAGCCTGAATCTGAAGCAATTTCGATTGGGACGAATATCTCAGGAGTCGTTTCCTTTGTTTCAGTGAAACCCGGCCAGCAGATTAAAAAAGGCGATATCCTGTTTCAAATTGACGATCGCGAT
>CAMCFM010000367.1 GCA_945874095.1 Candidatus Kuenenia stuttgartensis | reverse complement strand
CCTTTTTGCCGTCGAAAAAGCCCATGTTATGCTCCCTTGTGTTGGTTCAATTCGTTCGGTCGTCGACTCATCTGATGCAAGAATATACCACATCGGGCATCAGGCGGTTTCCAGACCTTGAGATTGGCCCTAGAATAGCGTGGCTTGATATTTGCATCAAGCTCGACATGTTCGCCCTCGGACTCATTTAGACCTCATGACCACCAATCCATTGAAAGTCGAACTTGAGATCCTGATCGAATCGCTCGGCGATTGCGGCTGGCTGGTCCACTTTCCAACAGAAACGCTTGCCTCTGATTGGTCGGAACGGATTCGAACTCAAGGACTGGCAGACGTGGTCGAGATCGTCACCGCCTATCGAACGGCCGCCGTGGTCTGCGAGCCGACATTGGAAGACGGGGCATATGATCAGCTGCAAACCTTTATAAAACAGTCGGTTGCATCATTGGAGTCAGGCTATTTGAAGGCCCAATTAAGTGGCCGTCTCATCCACGTCCCAGTCGTTTATGATGGCCCTGATCTCTCAGAAGTCGCCAAGTCTGTGGGCCTGACTGAGGCCGGCGTGGTGCAGGCTCATTCATCTCAATCTTTTCACGTCTATGCTGTCGGGTTTCTACCAGGTTTTCCCTATGCAGGGTATCTACCGGACATGATTTCCGGACTCCCAAGGCGCACATCTCCCCGCAGCTGCGTACCATCGGGTTCCGTCGCAATTGCTGGCAGGCAGACAGGAATCTATCCGTGCGAATCACCTGGAGGGTGGCACTTGCTTGGTCGGACAGAGATGGTCATTTGCGACCTTGAACATGGCTTCTTTCAATTCCGGCCCGGCGATCGTATCCAATTTGTTCCATGCCCGGGCGGCGTGATGCCCGACAATCAGGAAACGAGACATAACAATAATGTTTGATTCAAGTTACGCGTTTGACCTGAATGCGGATCTGGGGGAAGGCTGCGGTCAGGACGATCGGCTCATGCCCCTGATCACCTCAGCCAGTATCTCCACAGGTGCTTATGCAGGCGATGATTCCACCGCTTTGGCGGCCATGATGATGGCTCGGCAGCATGGAGTGGTTTTAGGGGCCCATCCAGGCTATCCGGATCGCGAAAACTTTGGCCGACTTCCTCAAGAGATGACAGCAGGTCAGGTGGAACGCATGGTGATAGACCAGTGCAAGCACTTGCAAAAGCTGGCCAGATCGGTAGGCGTATATCTGCCTTACCTCAAGCCTCATGGGGCTTTGTATAATCAGGCCGTTGTCCAGCCAACCGTTGCATTGGGGGTAGTCAGGGCGGCCTCAAAACTTGGAATGGCGCTGATGATTCAGCCGGTGGGTGTGGTGGTGGGTGTTGCTTCAGGACATAGTGTAAGTCTTGTAAGGGAAGGGTTTTTAGATCGTCGGTACAACGCCGATGGAACGCTGGTGCCTCGTGCCCGACCCAACTCGATTCTGACAGACCCTGACGAGATCCGCAGCCAACTGGTTTATCTGGTCGAAAACCATTTAGTGGAAACACTTTGCATTCATGGAGACAGCCCTCACGCCTGCCAGATGGCCAGGTGGGTGCATGACTGGGCTGATGAGCTTGGCTGGCAGATTCGGAGCGTATGGCAACGTGTCGATTAAAATCGAACGACAAGGCCTCTTTGATACGATTCAAGACCATGGCCGAAAAGGCTTTCGGGCGTTTGGAGTTCCCACCGGCGGCTGGTTCGACCCATACCACGCCCAACTTGCCAATGCTCTGCTGGATAACGACTTAAATGCAACTTGTGTAGAGATGACACAGACGAGCAGCTTGTTTCGTGTCATAAAAAGCATCCGTATTGCGATCGTCGGACCCGGAGCAGTTATCGAGATACGAACCACCACGAATCACTTAAGAGTCTACAGCGATTCAGTTTCGATATATCTTGAGGAGGGCGATTCCGTTCAGGTCCGTCATGAAGGACAGGGTCTGAGATCTTATTTGGCGGTGGTTGGTGGCTGGAAGGGTGAGAAAGTCTTAAACAGTCAATCCAGCGAAAAGCGATTGGTTGAAGGAGACTGCGTAAAGTCAGACAGTCTTATTCAATTGCCGGTACGACCCGTCCGAAAACTCGCCTATTCAGTGATCAGGCAGGTTGGGGGAATTGGATCTGTCGTCCTTCCATTTATCCCAAGTGATGAATTTAAAAGGGTATGCAAAACAAATGGAGGCTTGGCGGACGTCCTGACTGGCTGGAGGATGTCGCCCAGAAGTAATCGGGTAGGATTGCGGTTCGAAGGGCCCAATCAAGAGCTTCTCAAATCAAAATGGCCCGTCGATTCAGGCCGACTTTCAGAGCCAGTCATGCCGGGAACGATTCAGTGGACGGGCCTGGAGTTGATCATTCTGGGGGTATCTGGAGGCACCATGGGGGGATACCCAACCCTCGGACAAGTAGCATCATCAGGTTTGCCAGTATTGGCACAACTCAAACCTGGACAAGATGTTCAACTTGATCCTACGACCGTGGAACAGGCACGTAGAGTGATTCAGGAAGATCGGAAAAAAGTCCGTCAAACACTGAGCAGGATCAGGGCCGGGATGACTGAGACCGGAATGCATTCATAGTAAATCAGAAGTGTTATGGCCAAAGTACCCCTGATGTACATCCTAATACAAAGAGTATCTCCATTGGATTGATCTTGGCGGTTTCGTGCTTTTTTGTTAACTCTTGCTCTTATTGAAGGTAAGTCGCGCTCGTACATGGCCAATGGTCTGGAACAATTCATGACACCTAAAAGTCGCCCCAACTTGCGATCTGGATTCGTTTTACTGGGGGCGTCTGTCGCCATGCTGGCAGGTTGTCAGAGCATGACACGGCAGCAACAGCTGCTGAATCCACAGGTGGCCAGTGATTCGTTGCCGGCTTTGCCACCATCATTCTCAAAGCCAGCGCCAGTGCCAAAACTGTTTTCAGTCGATGCAGCAAAAGTCGTTCCAGCCAAAACAGATACAGCTCTTGTTCAAACTTCCGCACAGGTGGGAACAGAGCCTGCGATTTCGTCCAAAAATCCGAAGATTAACGCAACTCCGATGTCGATCGTAGTGGATTCAGATCTCACTCGGATGATTGTCAGCAGCCTGGTGAATAATTCAAGCTCGATAGCTTCTGGAGATTCTCAGGCAGAACTGACACCGCCGATGAGCCCTCCACCCTTGCCGCCTTTGGATTCGATGTTGCAGAAGACGGTGGACAGTGGCCCTAAGATTCAACCGGTTCTGAGGAATCCTAATCCCGAACCCGTCCAGAAATCGGTGGTGAATGCAACCATTCCTGTTCTCGAGTCTTTGCCGCAACTCAAGCCTGAACAAAGTCTTCCGAAACAAGAGGCAGGGCTGTTGATTCCCAAAGCGGCCCTTTGCAGATCGATTCAGGGCAGGGGGAATTTTGTTGCCATGCCTGCTTCAAAGATGAACCCGGGTTCCACGATTCTGGTCTATTGGGAACTGGATGGTTTGTCGCGAAAAGGTCCTGGTCAGACAGCGTCGATCGCTGCGACTGTCGAACTGGTTCGTAACGATCGCGAGCTTATTATGGCCAGTGTACGAGAAAATCTTGAGAAGGCAGGCAAACCACCTGTCGAGGGAGACTTTGCAGCCATGCGATGGTCGATCCCTACCGACCTTCAGCCCGGAGAATACCGGCTAAGAATTACGTCTACCGATCAGAACCTGAAAACGACTGGTCAGACCGATCTTGACCTGACCGTTGTTCCCAGTCGTAATTCCATTGTCACACAGTGATTCATGAGAACTTGTCAATGGCCAGCCAGACTTGACGGACTCGTCAAACGACACTTATTTTCTTACCGGAATGGAACGATTCCGCTCCTGTTCCAAGGCCTCTGCCTGCTGTTCATCAAGTCTGTAGATAAAGAAGGACCAGCCAATCTTGGCAATGGGCTTTACTTTCAAAAAGTAGTCAAAAGCAGACTGATCGGCTTGATAGGGTGCCCATCGCGACGCATCGTAAACTCGCCAGGGTAGTCCATGGGCCAGCGATGCGCTCACTGCATAAAGCCCTGGCTTTATCGACCCGGATGCACGACCAGATGGCAGGACTGACATAGTTCCCGGCCTCGAAGGTGGCAGGTACCAGTCGATTGGCGTATTTCGAAGCCGGAAAATGTCGGGGTTGATTTGGCCAAAATAAGCGATCCCAACGGCTTCGCCCGAAGCATTCATGGAAAGCCACTTTTGAAGCCCAATTAAGTCCTGTCCCCAGTCGAGGTTGGAGTCAATCAGATGCTCGTCTCCACGGTTTGGGCCACCTCCCAGAATGTTAAAATAAGCCAGAAAATGAGGTGCGACCGATGCCGATGAAACTCCTGCTGTACAGACACTTAAAACAAGTATGGCGAATCCGGTCCGACGCTTTTTCGATGGCCATTGGGCAATCCATGGGACCACTCGACCACAACCGACATAGAGATAGGGTAGGGCGGGAAGTATGTAGCGAAGCCCGATATTGATATCAGTTAAAAATGTCATGGCCAGAATCATGAAGACAGGCACAACCAATATAGCCGCTTCTTCGAACCAGCTTTCCAAGTTACGGCGCATCATAATCAGCGCAACCACTGACAAAACAAGGATTAAAAGAGTTCCAGGAGGGGTCTTGATCAAGAAGGCGTAAGGATAGTAATACCACCATCCTGAACCACGAATGACGCCATTAAGGTAGACAGGATAACCGGCTGTAGCGTTTTTCCCGACAGTTGGATCGTTTGGTTTAAGGTAACGTTCAGGGATCCCTTCGGCGTCGATTTTTTGATCGTCAAAACCGAGCATGAATTCGGAAGGTAATGGACAAGGTATTGCTCCTAAAAGAGTTCCACGAAATTTGTTCACTCGATAGCTGCCAAGCATGTCGAGCATGGAATTGCCGGTTTGGTGAAACCGTGGTCGATTGGGAGGGAGTTCACGGGTCAGGCTTTGGCTGTAGAATTCAAATTGGCCAAGACTGCGGCCTGTGCCTTCAAATCCGTAACCCAAATTCACCACCA
>CAMCFM010000366.1 GCA_945874095.1 Candidatus Kuenenia stuttgartensis | reverse complement strand
CAGAGGGTTTACGATCGCCCCCAAAAGCGTGCCTGCAAAGACCAGCGATCCAGCCGCGATTCGCACCTGACGCTCAAGGCTGATCGTCTTCCTGCCCCGAACCACAGGCAACCCGGCGGCAGCCCAGGCGGTGGTTCCACCTTCCACATTAATAACATTCAGGCCAGCAGATTGCAGTTTTTCGCAAGCCTGCCGACCACGTCCACCTGACTTGCAGATGACATAAATTGGGGCGGTTTGATTCGTGCTGCAAATCTGCTTCACAGAATCCACCGTCAATTTATCAAGTGACAATAGCTTGGCGGGTTCCGCATGAATTTCTGTAAATTCAGCCGGTGTCCTGACATCAATCAGGTCGATCCGCTCGCCACCTGCCATTTTTGCGGCAAGTTCAGAGACTGTAATAGATGCTACAGATGATGGAACGCTCATGGAATCAGAACCTTTCAAGTGAAGATGTCAACCGATGAATCCGCTCAAAAGACAATTTTATTGACTGGGGCCATTCGTCTCAGACCGAGACTCGGCTAACGGGAAAACAGAGCATTCACCCGAACCGCAAGTCGGCACGCCCATGCGCGGCAGTGCCCATCTCATCAATACGAGATAGGCTATCAGAACGCCGACTATGACCAATGTTTCCATGCTCTCGCGACTCCTTGAGACTCGCTGAACCTGCAACGGGGCTTGACCTTCGCCCGGCTCCTGCTCCATATTCATATGCATCGGATCCGTGGCTCTTGTTCTATTCGATCGGCACTCTCTCTATGTCCAACTATATAACCAGCGGGTTATAATGTCAACATCGACCAAACATCTGCCCGACGACACAATGATTACCCAAATGGCGCAGATCTTTCAGATCATGGGCGATGAATCGCGTCTGAAGATCCTCCGAAGCCTGATGGGCGGAGCGTTGACCGTCAACGAAATTGTGGCCTCTACAGGACAAAGTCAGGCGAATGTCTCAAAGCATCTTTCCCTGTTAACCCGAAGCGGCATGCTGGCCAGACGCAAACAAGGCACCCGGGTCTGGTATTCCATCAAAGATCCCATGGTGATTGCACTGTGCGATGCTGTTTGCCAGAATCGACCAATAACAATCGATACTCCCAAAACCAATTCCATTGAAACCTTCAAAACGAATTCATAAACAGAGGCTGAGATTCAAATGATTATCCGAAACGAACCTGTGACTTTTTTGCGTGATCATGGTGTGAGTTCGCTTCTTGCTGAACCGAATCGCGAACTTTTGGCCGATGGATTTGTCTTCACAGAAGGCCCTTTGGAACTGGCTGATGGCTCCTTGATTTTTGAAGATTTAAAGTCGGACAAAACCTGGAAATGGTCGGAAGCCAATGGATTGCAATTGCTTCGCCAAAACACCAACGCCGCAAATGGTCAAACCTGGGGCCCGGATGGACGTATCTGGATCTGTGAGCAAAATGGTCGGCGGCTTTCAAGCATGAAGCCCGATGGCACCGATTTGAGAACCGAATTGGAACTCTGGGAAGGCGCAAGGCTCAATAGCCCAAACGATATCATCACCCGCAAGGATGGCTTGATTCTATTCACAGACCCTCCGTATGGAGTGGATCCTGAAAACCGCCAGTTGCATTTTCAGGGCGTTTATTCTTATCGCCCAGGCTGGGCGAATCCCAAATTGCTTCTCGATGATTTTGAAAGGCCCAATGGCCTCGCCCTTTCGCCTGATGAAAAAACACTTTACGTCTGTGATACATTCCGGTATCACCTCCGTGCATTTGAAATAACAAAAAGTGGCGAAATTCAAAGTGGCTCAGGCCGAATTTTCGCCAAATTTGACACCGATGGCCCCGGCGGACCTGACGGCATGAAGGTTGATACCGATGGACGCGTTTATGTGGCTGTCCTGGGTGGTATCTGGGTCTACGAACCAACCGGCCAGTTTCTGGGAATCATTGCAACTCCAAAACGACCTTCAAACCTCGCCTGGTGCGGGCCACATGCCTCCAGCCTCTGCGTGACAGCAGTGGATCAGGTGTTTCGATTTCGTTTGAATGTTCAGGGCGTAATGCCCTGGAAATCATCTTGATCGACACGTTGTTAAATAAAAAAAGGAGTGCAGGAATCATGTTCCTGCACTCCTTCAATTTCAGAAATCACTGATTACAACGATGCCAGAGTCGTTGGGACGCTGTATCCCTGGCGGCCTGCACGCGAGAGCAGTGCATCGGCTGCTGGGGCGTCGATGAATCGCTCGGTCGAGGCATTGAATTTCAACGTTGGCCCGAGGATATAATTCAGGCCTTCCAACGAGATTGCATTATCATCTTTCAGGTGATCGCGCATCCGGCTGAAAGTCTCATTGCCGTCGGCCACGGTCCCAAATGGGGTGCTGTTTGATGCAAACGGCACCGGCTGACCGAGCCGATAGCTGATATTGGACAAGTGGCAGCAAGTGCTGGAATAATGTCCTTCAAGGATGTCGGCGTTGAGATCGTCGGTTTTTCGGCTCCGTACAGCCTCGATAAAGTTGGCGAAGTGATTGCCATTGCCGGGCCCACGCTTGGCTTCGCCCAGTTTTGGCAGAGGCTGAGACTTTGTTTCTCCCTTGGGAATCCACTTGTCTCCAGCAATGGTACCACCTTCAAGATGAATGATATTGCCGACCTTTTCACCCATGAATTCGCCGGTTTTCAGGCCACGCACTTCAAATGTTAATAGCGGGCCGCCAAAATCCATGACCGTAATCTGAGTGTTTGCCGTCTGGCCCTGATCCTTATACCCAAACCGCCCACCAAGGCTCACAACCGACTTGGGAACCGTGGCTCCAGGGATCATCCAGCGGGCCACGTCCATTTGGTGCACCCCCTGGTTGCCGATATCGCCGTTGCCGAAGTCCCAGAACCAGTGCCAGTTGTAATGCACCAGATTGGCATGATGCGGCTGAGCCGGTGCGGGGCCGGTCCAGATATCGAAATCGATTTCTTTCGGTGCAGCTGAGACTGGCTTGATCCCTATCGAACCACGAGGCTTATAGCAAAGAGCCCTTGAAACGAGAACCTTGCCGGCCTGGCCGCTTTTGATCAAGTCCAGAGCCTGTGCCCAGCTTTTGGAGCTTCGTCCCTGAGTCCCGTGCTGAACGATCCGATTGTATTTCCGGGCCGCTTCCACAGCCATTTTGCCTTCGGCCACGTTATGGCTCATCGGCTTTTCAACATAAACATCTTTGCCTGCCTGACATCCCCAAATCGTCAAAAGCGAGTGCCAGTGGTTCGGCGTGGCGATGGAAATGGCATCAATATTCTTATCTTCCAAAGCTTTACGCGAATCCTGCACGCAAATCGGCGCGTGGCCGTTCTTCTCTGTCAAGCCCTTCACGTACTTCGCATAAGTACGCGTATCCGGGTCGATCAGGTGTGTGACTGCGACACCTTTGATATTCGAGAACTCCTGGACATGGCTTGCACCTCGACCATTCACACCGGCCACAGCAAGGCGAATCGTGTCGTTCGCACCGATGACCCGCCCCGAGCTTTTTGTGCCGCTCACAGCAAATAAAAGGCCTGCACCGGCACTGAATTTCAAAGCATCGCGACGATGAATCTGCTTGGACATTCGACTTACTCCTGATGTAATGAGAGTGAGAGGTTCGGGTGGATTTTTGGAGGATGCCCCGTATGAAGTATCACCGAATAGGGGGAATAACTCTGATTATCGGTCATCGGAATTCGGTATGCCAGATAAATTTTTGAGAATTGTAAAACAACCCGATTGGATCATAAGCTCTTGAGCGATCCCCCGAGAAGCCTTATGATTTGATCATCACTGATTGATCAGACTCTCCCGCAAATCCCTAAAATTCGTGGAACCCGTATCGAAATGAAACGACTTCGAATCCTCATCGCATCAGGCCTGATCGCTTCTCCCTGTCTGGCTCAGGACTTATCCAAAGTTCCTCCAGCCAATTACGATGAGTCAAAAATCAAGCCTTATACGCTTCCTGACCCGTTGCAATTCAACGATGGCCGGAAAGTCGGGTCCGCAAAAGACTGGCCTGCCCGCCGATCTGAACTGCTGGAAACCGTGACTCGGGAGATGTTTGGCAGAATGCCGAAAGAATCTGTGGAAATTGCTGCCGATACGCCCCAGATTAAAACCGATGCACTGGGCGGACTGGCTAAACGCAAGCTGGTCACATTGCACTTCAAACGCAATGGGAAAGATGTGCCTGTGGAATTACTCATTTATACGCCCAGTCAAGCGACTGGCAAAGTTCCGATTTTCATGGGCTTGAATTTCAATGGCAATCAGGCGGTCACGAAAGAGGCTGACGTTCCATTGTCAAAGTCGTGGATGAGGCCCAACAAGAATAACAGTGTGATCCAGAATCGAGCCACCGAGAAGCTCAGAGGCAGCGAAGCGAGTCGCTGGCAGGTGGAGAAAATCCTCAGAAATGGATACGGCGTGGTCACCATTTATTATGGCGATATTGACCCTGACTTTGACGATGGATTTCATAACGGAGTGCACTCGTTGTTTCGCGATCCCAGCCAGAAAGGCCGATCGGATGATGAATGGGGATCGATTGGTGGGTGGGCCTGGGGCTTGAGCCGGTCTCTCGATTATCTCCAGAACGACTCCGATATTGATACTTCCAAAGTGGCTGTGATCGGCCACTCAAGGCTCGGCAAGGCCTCGCTTTGGGCAGGTATTTCCGACCCTCGGTTTGCCCTTGTCATTGCCAATAATTCCGGATGTGGTGGTGCTGCGATTGAACGTCGGGAAATTGGCGAGACCGTTTTTCGCATCAATACGGCCTTCCCGCACTGGTTCAGCCAGAACTTTCGGAAATACAACCAGAATGAAGATAAAATGCCATTCGACGCCCATTCGCTGGTCGCTCTGGTGGCCCCACGTCCAGTTTATATTGCAAGTGCCGAAAAAGACACCTGGGCTGATCCCAAGGGTGAGTTTCTGAGCACCGTGGGAGCTGATCCCGTTTATAGACTTTTGACAGGCGATGGGATTCCTGTCAAGCAAATGCCAGCAATATCGACTCCCGTCAT
>CAMCFM010000365.1 GCA_945874095.1 Candidatus Kuenenia stuttgartensis | reverse complement strand
AAAACCACGATTCTTGACCTCAGGGCGCTGGGCCAGTAGGTCTAAAGACTTGATCAGACCAGGGAACCGGTTCACGCCCCGATCTTTCGAATAAAGGTTGGCAAACTCCCACGACTCCCGCGCGAATTTCGCCACTCCCGCCAGATGATAAAATTCAATGAATCTGGGAATGAAACATTCCTTATGCTTCACTTCCATGGAATCAAAGACGCAGCCGTCGGAGTCGATCCCTACAAAAAACGGCTGCTTTGTCTGAAATTCACGAAGAACAGTTTGTGGGTCCGACATGTGACTTCTTTTTTCTACGATGATTGCTGAGGGAATTCATTCGTCCTGTACCGGTGATGCGCGAAGCTGTTTCGCGCATTCGCAGTCAATCTGTCGTATCATATTCCATAGAGAGGCTGTTGCAAAGCGCAAAACCACGACATCCATTCCCTGAAACGATCATGAGATTCATCACTCGCATCAAAACAGATCCCACGCCCGGGAATTTACCGATGTCCGTAATCCCCTTTGTCACTCAATCCAAAACCGCTTTTTGGGTCAGACTGCTAAAATACTCCTGGGCTTTACCAACGACATCCGTTGCATTTCCGATTTTGATTGCCAACGCTGTCTATGGTGGCCAAACCATCGTCTGGCATGGTGTGATTGAGATCCATGGCCCGCTGGTTCGATCGATTTTAAACCGGCGGGAATTTCAGGCATCGGCACTCACTCTGGGCCATGTGATTTTATGTGCAGACGACGATGCCCGCAATCAATTCCGGGCCCATGAACTGGTGCATGTCCAGCAGACTGAACGCTGGGGGCCACTTTTCCTGCCAATCTATTTAGGCTTGACGCTTTGGACATGGCGCAAGACTGGCCATGGATACTGGTTTCATCCGTGGGAAATCGAGGCCCGAAAGAAGAGTGGAATTTAAAACAGCCGATTTGACCACAAACGTCTATCAAACATCTTACAGATTTTCTATCATGAGTATCTCATCTGGTCGTCTTGATTGAAAACCAGCCCACCTGAAAACAACATTCCCTCCGAGAAAAGCCATCATGAACCGCTCTGCTTTTGCGATTTTCTGGACGCTCCTGATTTCAACCGTCTGTGCCCCTGCGGCTCAATCAGAAATCAAGCACTCTGTTTTTATTGCAGGCCCGAATTTCACGGGAATTATTGATGAGGACGGGAAACCGATCTGGGATTCAGGCAAGCCGGGCGCACGCGATGGAGTTGTCCTGCCAAACGGGAACGTCCTGATCGCCTGGGGCAACGAAGTGATTGAATTTCAGCGTGATAAAACCATCGTCTTTCAATATAAACTCTCTACAGAGAATAAAGAACTTGGTACAGTCGATCGGCTTGAAAATGGTCATACACTGATCACGGAACTTGGCCCTAAGCCACGAATTCTTGAAGTCGATTCCAAAGGCAATATCGCCGTGGAATGCCCGCTCAAGCCTGAAACCGACAATGCCCATATGCAAACCCGAATGGCTCGGAAGTTGCCAAACGGAAATTATCTGGTGCCGCACCTTCTTGCATTTAAAGTCAAGGAATACACGCCAAAAGGTGAAGTGGTTCAGGAATTTAAAACCGACCTGCCGGAAGTCGGCGGCCGTAAGGAAGAAAACTGGCCATTCACCGCCATTCGCCTGGAAAATGGCAATACGCTGGTGAACCTGACCCATGGAAATAAAACGGTGGAGCTTGACCCGACCGGCAAGATTGTCTGGAAAGTCACAAACGAAGATCTTCCCGGAAAGCCTTTCGCCGACCCTTGCGGTGGCCAGCGATTGCCGAATGGAAACACGGTAATCGCCAGTTATGCAGCCCAAAAAGGCGTCAAGATTTTCGAGATCACCCGCGACAAGAAAATTGTCTGGACCTATGAAGGGCCTTACAAGGCTCACGAAATCCAAATTCTGACAACCAACGGTGTTCCTTTGACTGGCAAGCCTATGAAATAATCATCGGATGGCATCAAGGATTAAAAACCTCCAACCTGCTCACCCCCGGCCCGAGTGGAAAGTGCCTGATAAAGGCCGAACCGCTCGCCGGGGCGAAGTTTAAACGTAGTGTCCCAGAATGGGTCAGGGCCGGTCGATTCTGTGAGTACACTCTGGGAAATCCATGACTGCACATGTATTCCACCTGTGGGAAATAGTTTTTTGGAATTAAATTGAAAGCTCATTGTGGCAATGGTATCGCGAATCGGTCGCACGGAACCGTCGGCAAATGCAAAGTTCGCGGTTCTGCCATGCGAACTTGATGCGGAGATTAAATCGATTTCCGGATCTAAGCCGTAACGCCAGGAATTGATCGGAAACATGGTGCTGATCAGAGTATCCCCATGATTCCCGCTGACCCACCAGAAGCTGTCGTTACGCAAATTTGATTTCACATGCTCCAGAGAATGCTCGCCAAACATCATCGTGGAAGCTGTACCGTCTGTCACATCGTCGAGCTTCATAAAATGACTGATATTGAACATGCCCAATTGATTTTTGACCGATTCCGGATAGCTCGACCGCTCGCCTTGCCCAAGGCCGGGCAGTCTCCAGGTATTCACAACCCACGGGCCAGCCACTGATGCATAGCTGGATTTGGCGATCAAATGACTACCTGAACTTGTATTTGAAGGGACCAGTGCAGAATTGGGGATAGTGGAAAGTGTCGTAATCTCAGGGTCGGCCGGACATTGAAACAAGCTGATGCGGGTCGCACAGACGGTCATATTGACCTCTGAATGAATATTATGACCAAAATTCAATGATGAATACAGAGATGACTGTTCGACGAATGGAAGTATGGATACGAGAGGACCATGACTGCTGGCAAGCGACGCTTCTTCGCGATTTTTTCCGGGGATGACCGACCAGAAAAATCCGGCAGGAAATACACTGGCCGAGGCTTCATATTGATGAGTTCCGCTCGCAATTTGCCGAAGATTTGATTGACATTGCGTGTTCCTGGAATGATCACGCGAATACAATATCACGGGAATCATCACCAGAAGGCCAATTGCAATGATTGCAACCAGAAATAGCATTTCAACTAATGTCATGGCCCGGAATTCAGGCTTGGGGTTTGGGGGATGTCCCATTCGCATTGAAACTCCCTCGATTTATCGTATGAATCCAAGTAACAGAACAGTTTCCAATCATAATCGAAAATGCTTACAACCGCAAGTATTGCGAAGTCTTCTCAGAGAATTTACCCAATAAAAAACAGATTCAGCTCATTTGAATCATCCGCCTCAGGAAATCAGCGGATTTCGAGACGACCTGATCGGCTCTGTGCGAATCGCGGCTGAGTTCGACATTCAATGCAAACGGATAATTGATATCCTTAAGGGCCTGAAATATTGGTGGGAAGTCCATCGTTCCCTCGCCAAACATGAGGTGCTCATGGACTCCGGGCCTCATGTCTTCGATATGAATATTAATCAAACTGGTACCCCATTCGCGAATGTAATTCGCAATTGGTTGCTCACCAAGGCAATGCAAATGGCCAAGGTCGATTGTCAATTGAAACCAACCGCTTTGAATGAGCTGATCGAGTCGTCGAAAATCGGCCATGGTTTGAATATACATGCCAGGTTCCGGCTCAAAGGCCAGTGGAACCCGCAGTGTTTCAGCGATCGGAAGGATCTCGAAAACTCCATCAGCCAGTCTCTGATCCGCCTGTTGCTCAGAAATGTTTTCGTCGAGTTTTCCTGACCAGAATGAAAAACAGGTGGCATTCAATTCGGCCGCCATACGAATCAATCTCTGGAGATAATCCACCCTTAAGGCACGCCGATCGGCGGATGCGTCCATCAAAGTCGGGTCGTGCTTGACTCGCGAATTGATCAGGTAGCGGGCCCCACTTTCCATGACGCACTGCATCCCGAAGCGGTCGAGCAATTTCACGGTTTCTTGCAACTGGCGATTTAAATTCGTGGAGTCCTGATAAGGATCAAGCCAATGGATATCAGGCGTAATTGCAACGGATTCGTAACCATTGTCAGCCAATAATGCAACTGCGTCGGCAAAACGATGATGGGCCAGGCCGTTGGTATTGTAGCCGATTTTCATGATTTCAGGTCGTGTATAGTTTTCGGGCTGTTAGACGTGCCAGAAGGAACAGAATTGCAATCGGAATTGCTGCCAGAGGGCCTGCTGCGGCCATGACTATGGAGAAGTCAAATAATGGCAGGTTGATGATACCGGTTTTAACCACACTCTGAATGGTTTCAGGTCTGGGATCTGCAAACGCTGTTTTCCAGACTTGCGTCAATCTCTTCATCAGCACCATTAATATCAGCAGTCCGCCCAGCAGTGGCACATCATTTTGAATCTCAAATCCATAAATCGTGCGGTTTGAATGCATCAGGATCGAAGCGACGACCATGGCCATACCACTGATCAGCAGAACAAAGCCCTTTTGCAAACCTTTTGTCTCGCCAGTTTTGGTCTCCTGACGGCTGATGTAAGTCACCCCGGAAATGTAGATCGTATAGCCCAGAACGGCCAGCACGCCCCAGATGGCCAACGGTTTCATGATCAGTCCCATGGCCAGATTCAAGCCTCGGCAGAGGCCCATATTCCACGGGCCAATTGCATTTCTTTTTGTCCAGCGATCGTATGAAAATACAACTGCCAGTAGCGATAAACCCAGCAACCCGACTTTTGGCGAAACCAACGCTGCAAGAATGGCTCCAACCACTGCCAGCAGATTTGAAACCAGCCAGGCCAAACGCACAGAAATTTGTCCTGATGGGAGTGGTCGAGAAGGACGCTCGCGTCGGTCTTCTTCAAGATCAAACAAATCATTCCATAAAATACCGGCTGCATAAATGCTCATGGACGACAAGGCCAGCATGATCAGAGCCGGCCAGCGATCAAATCCGACCCCGGCCACAAGGGCACCGGCCAAGCTATTACAGGCCGCCGTGAAGACGTTGGGCAGGCGGATCAGACGAAGGAAAGCTTTGGTTTGCATGGATTCCAAGAAAAAAGGTGGGCCGAAACCCACCATGATGATTCGTTAATCACTCAGCCATGACCTGTGCCA
>CAMCFM010000364.1 GCA_945874095.1 Candidatus Kuenenia stuttgartensis | reverse complement strand
CGAATTTAGTTTCGTGCTCGGATTTTCAGACTGGACTGACTTTTGGTACTTTGAAGTGTCCATGCACAATCGATAACGCACTTGGCCAAAAATGTGAAAGGATATTTCGCAGACAGTCGAGCACGTCGCAAAGCTCCTGTGGATTTGTTTTTTTAGATCTATCAGGCCAAATCGTAAAATTTCTTCCAATGCATACCGAAATTTCAAATACAGTCATAAACCCATTCATTTAATTACTTTAAATCATTTTTAATCGAATTGCCTTATTAGATTTAGACCATTTTAGAACGAAGCTATAGGCAACTCAATCAATGAAACCTACTTCATGTTCAGGAAAAAAGGTACCTAATTTCGTTGATTGACGCTATAAGAGATAGATGACTTTTCATTCGGTCTGTCAGAACAAATTCGTTGTTTTGAGCCCTTGAAAACCACGTGAGACCTTGACCTTTCCAGGAACATAAGAATGCTGTTGGCGATATTCTTTTCATCACACATGCAGAACCAGGACATTCAGAATAGACACACTCTATTAGACTTAGAGACCTTTTAAATAAGCACCATTTTCAGAATTCCTGCGCGAACATGTCGGATAATCACAAAAGATTCGGTTCTGGAAAGATGAATCAGATGATCAAGAAGTCCGAAAACTCGGATCAGGTTAAGCAGTTTCGTTCAAACTCCTCAATCTCGGCCCAAGAGTTCATCGAAAACTACATGGAGGTCTATCAGGCTGGAGGTACGAACAAGGACCTCGCAACCAAGCTCCGTATCAAGTTACAGCAAGTCTATCCACTTAGAGAGCGTACCAACAAAGTGCTTAAAAGTGAAGATGCGCAACTCCCGCCTTTGATTCCCGTTGATCGCAAATACGGCAGTGGGATCAATGCCAAAGAACTCGCTGAGATGGTGCGCGAGATGTCAAAGTAAGGAACATGTCAAGAATCAGTTCCGTCTTTTTAAGAATGATGGGTAGATCCTAAAACTTGTTCGACATGCCCCCGAAACCTAGGGTGATATCGCCCTGCGGCTATCTTAATTAGCCGCAGGGCACTAAGGCCGTCAGATTCTACCGATTACCACGATTTCGCCGATTCGGTAGTTTGCGGCAACTCTTACGACTTCGTTCCTGATTCCAAATTGGCTGAGTTTTTGGCACAATATAAAGGTATGCAAAGCCCCCTCGCCATTGGGTGGAGCGGGAATTGGATCTCCGTGATCGTATGGATGTTCCAAAATGTGAATCCTTGTTCCCATCCTCTGAAAACCCACTGAGACATCATTCGGCCATAAACAGTCTCTCTACAGACTTTTAGAGAAGACTCTCTCCACCGATATCAGACCAAGGCTCAATCCATCCGGGCCTGAATTGTAAGAACCGATCAAGAACCTATGAGTAAGCGTCGAGCCGTTCAGCGCAAGAATCCTGTCACTGAAGTTCCACCAGAATCCTATGAGATCTCCGATGCGGAACTCTCGTTTCTGCAAGAATTAAAAAATTCACGTCCTGCAAAGGCCGGAGCAGGGCGCCGCGATCGGGTCATGCCGCTTCTGCCATTGCGTGGCGAGGTGGTCTATCCGAACACGATCGTGCCGATTGTGATCAACCGGACGGCCGGTATCGCACTGGTCGATGCTGTGACTTCCCAGACCGACCGGAACGTCATTTTGGCCACCCAAGTGGAACTGGACTCAGAGGTTCCGACACGTAAGGATCTAGCTGACATCGCCTGTGTGGGCCAAATCCTTCAGATGCTGAAATTCCCCGACGGCTCCACACGCATCGTATTTCAAGGTATCGAACGCGTCAAACTGGGCACGATTCAGCGTCAGGAACCGTTCCCAACTGCCTCTGTCAAGATGGTGAACGAACGCAAGTCGAAAGGTCTGGAACTGGAAGCACTGGTTCTGCATGCTCGTAAACTCCTGAGCCGTATGGTCAAACAGACCCAGCAAGTGCCTGAAGAGCTGCAAGTGGCGGCCATGAACACGATGGAACCAGCCCGACTGGCCGACCTGTTCGCATCAAGCCTGCCATTTACAGTCGAAGAGAAGCTGGCCATGCTGGCCGAAGTGGATGTGAAGGAGCGATTCCACCTGTTGATCAGGTACTGGACACGGCACCTGGAAGTGATTGAGCTGGCGAGCCGAATTCAGGCTCAGGTGGGGTCAGAGATTACCAAGGTCCAGCGAGAGCACTTCATTCGCCAACAAATCAAGGCGATGCAGGAAGAGCTTGGGGAGGGACATGAGGAGTCGTCTGAAACGGCCCAGATTGCGACCAAACTCGAAGCGGCCAAGCCTCCAGAAAGTGTCATGACCGAAGCCAAGCGTGAGCTTGACCGGCTATCAGGCATGCATCCCAGTTCAGCGGAGTATTCTATCGTTCGAACTTATCTGGACTGGATTTCAAGCCTCCCCTGGTCTGTCAGTACCAAGGACAAGCTCGACCTGAAGGCCGCACGTAAGGTGTTGGACAAAGACCACTTCGGGCTCGAAAAGATCAAAGAGCGGATGATCGAATACCTCGCCGTGCGCAAGCTTAAGAACGACCTCAAGGGGCCGATTCTCTGCCTTGTCGGCCCTCCAGGAACCGGTAAAACCAGCCTGGGCCGATCGATCGCCGAAGCTCTTGGCCGGAAGTTTGTGCGGATCAGTCTGGGCGGAGTTCACGACGAGGCTGAAATTCGTGGTCACCGGAGGACTTACATCGCTTCTCTCCCAGGAAGGGTGATTCAGTCACTTCGTAAAGCGGGTTCGAACAATCCGGTTTTTGTGCTTGATGAGATCGACAAACTGGGTAGCGATTTTCGTGGAGACCCAGCCTCTGCCTTACTGGAAGTGCTTGATCCGGAACAGAATTCGACGTTCCACGACCATTATCTCGACGTCGAATTCGACTTGTCGAAGGTCCTGTTTCTGGCCACTGCGAATAATGCCGACTCGATTCCGCATGCGCTTCTGGACAGGATGGAGATTCTCGAACTGCCTGGCTATAGCGAAGAGCAAAAGCTGGCCATCGCCAAAAAGCATCTGGTTCCGAAGCAGTTGGAGGCCCACGGCCTGAAGCCTGACAGCGTTGAGATGCCCGACCCGACTTTAACAACGGTGATCTCGGACTTTACCCGCGAGGCAGGTCTGCGTAATCTTGAACGAGAACTGGGAACAGTTTTTCGGAAGATTGCCCGCAAGCATGCGGAAGGGAATCGCCGAAAGGTGACGGTTGCGTCGAAAGATTTGCCCGTCTATCTGGGTCCACCGAAGTTCTATCGCGAATCGGCCATGATGAAGCCGATCCCCGGCGTTTCTACAGGGCTGGCCTGGACCCCGACAGGAGGCGAGATTCTGTTCATCGAATCGACGTTAATTCCGGGTGGCAAAGGCACAATGACCTTGACCGGTCTTTTGGGCGAATCCATGAAGGAAAGCGTTCAGGCAGCGGCTGGATATATCCGGAGTAAGGCCGACAAGCTGGGCGTGAACACGAAGCTGCTCGCCGAGAGCGACCTGCACGTCCACGTTCCCGCCGGAGCGGTGCCGAAGGACGGCCCGTCGGCCGGAGTGGCGATTGCCGCAAGTCTGGTGAGCCTTCTCAATGAAAAGCCTGTCAGAGGCGATGTGGCCATGACCGGCGAAGTGACTTTGACTGGGCGAGTTTTGCCAGTAGGCGGGATCCGCGAGAAAGTGCTGGCGGCGCGGCGTGCAGGGATTCACCACATCTTGATGCCAGTGCATAACAAGAAGGATTTGGTGGATCTGCCCGTCGAGGTGAAGGCAGACATGACGTTCGAGTTCGTGGAAACGATCGACGACGTGATCAAAAACCTGTTCCCTGTGGAGCCCGTCAAGCCACTGCCGCCAAAGCCTGCTCCAAAGGCCGCCAAGGCACGTTCAAGCAAGCCGGTTGCGCGTGATCGAGGCAGTAGCAGCCTGCCTCGATAATTTTGGCAAAGGACCGAAATGTTATCGCCACAGATCCACACGGAATATCACGGATTTCAGAGATCCGAACGATTCTGTGACCATCTGTGGCGAATCAGATGGAACTTTTACTTCTGATTCCTGAGCCAACCATCAAAACGGGTTGGCTTTTGACCAATCCTTGATCTGATCCAGCGCGTATGGCACGCTCAAAACCTTTCGATAACCGGCCTTGATGAGCGATTGGGTCATCTCTTGATCGAGATCCGACCTGATCATGAAAACGGCCTCGGAGCTGATCTTCCAGTCGGCTGGATTTTGAATCACGACCGTTTTGGGATACATCGCAAGCGTTTCATTGATATCAAATCCACGATCGGTTTGAAGCCATCCGAAGAAATTCGTTTGGGCTATCGGCTCGACATGCAATGGGTAAACCAGCTTATTGGTCGGATTCCAGATCACTTCCGGCTTGGAATCTCTGAGATAATTGGGATCGGTTTTCGTTTTGGAGGACTGTTTCGCAAAGATTTTTGAAGTGGCCATCCGTCGATTGGCGTATCCATAAAGCGGGTCAATGTCGTGGTCTAGCAGGTATCCAAGCCCTTGAAGCTCAGTGGTCGCAATTCTCCAGCTGACTGGCATCGTATTTTGAATCACCCGGGCGATGATCGAAAAATCATCCTCGCGCTCGATCGCCCACTTTGTGGAGCTGTTGTAGGGGTTCCAGAACCGGTCGTAGTAATTGTTTCTGATTCGAAATGTCGCCGATGTGAAAATCCAGGCCATAAAAATGATCAGAATCAGACGAGTTGTTAACACTTGAATCGCAGGACTTCTTTGCAGTTCAGAATCATTGAATAGAGGTAATCCGGATTGTTCGAAACTGCGGGCGATTCGTTCTCGAATGGCTGGTACGCCCCATTCGGACATCAGCAGGAAGAAGCCGATAAATTCAAATGGGAGGTAATATCGGCGCGTTTCAGCGGCGAAATGGCGGCCTGTCATCACAAAGAATAAATACAACCCAAACATGAGCAGAGACTGGTTGCGAATCAACAGTTGATTTTTCGGTGAAATCTGCGGTTTCCAAAGTGCGATGAATGGCAAGGTCGAGATTAAAAGCAGCGCAAATACAGATAA
>CAMCFM010000363.1 GCA_945874095.1 Candidatus Kuenenia stuttgartensis | reverse complement strand
ATTATCGACTCAGCCCCGGTCCTGCCCGTTCCTGATGCCCTCATATTCGGCAAATGGGTTCAGGGAATTGTTCTGGCTGTGAGATACGATACAAGCCGGTTTCAAATGATTGAACGCGCTTATAAACGCCTGTCAGCCTTAAGGGCACCCGTTCTGGGAGCCGTCGTGAATGGTGTCCGAAACGCTTCGGCAACCTACGGAGGATATGGTTACGGATACGGATATGGATACGGCGATGATGCCCATCAAGAACCGGAATCGGTGTCTGATGTTGTGGAAATTGACGTAGAAATTGTCGAATAAAACCCTGACAAAGGAGACTTTTAGGAAAATGACTGCAATCGAGATCCAACAGACACCGTCACCTGCAACATATTCAAAACCATATGTTGTATTAAGCGCAACGATTGCGATCTCTCTGGCATTTGCTGTGGCTTATTTTCAGAGCTTTTCTGCACTTGTCCTGAAGTGGGGGGATGATCCGAATTATTCTCATGGATTCTTTGTCATTCCGATTGCAATCTATATCCTCTGGGAACGTCGAGAAAAACTCGATTCCACCAAGGTGAGATCCAGATGGTTTTGTTTTATCCCCTTAATCCTGATCCTCGCAGCCCGGATCCCGCTCCACGAGCGCAACCTTCCGTGGGTAGAAGAAATGACAATTCCCGCTGTCGCAGGCGCATTGATTCTGGCGATCGGAGGATTTCACCTGTTTTTCTGGGCCCTGCCTTCGATCCTGTTTCTAGGCTTTATGATCCCACTTCCACCTGTGTTAAACGCGATTCTTTCAAATCCGTTACAAAAGGTGGCAACTGCCGGGAGTATTTTCTTTCTCCAGATCACTGGTCTGCCTGCGATTAGCGAAGGAAATGTGATTTTAGTCGGCGATGGCAAGCCTCTGGAAGTGGCCAGAGCGTGTAACGGGCTTTCCATGCTCCTCTCATTTGCAACCTTAATCACAGCAACAGCCATACTTTGCAGGCGAACCATCACAGATAAGGTCATTCTGATGGTCTCCATCCTCCCGATTGCATTATTGGCAAATATCCTCCGGATTGCGATGACGGCGTATTTCTTTCAAATGCCGGAATTTGTTGGGAAGGTTTCCGGATTGCTAGGCTGGAAGCCGGACGACTTTACCCACGATGGGGCCGGTTATTTGATGATGCCACTGGCTTTAATGATGATTTTCATCGAGTTGAAAGTGCTTGACCTGATCCTGGTCCCCGACGATATTCCTGTCAGTAAAGTTTCCACTCATGAGACTGGGCCAAATAAACGGAATCTATCGACACGAATCCCATCAAACCCGAATGATTACATCATGTCCGCCATGGGCATGAAAACGATGAAGAAACCAGAAACCAAAAACTAACCCGCAGCGCAAGCAAGGGCCGAGCGACCCAGAATCGTCGCCTATAGAGCAACGAAAAGCAAAAACGCATCATCGAGCGACCAAAACCAGTCCATCTTTGAACGACCGTAGTAGAATCATATCATTCCTAAAAATCCCCAAGAATATCTCATTGTCGCAGGCGATTTTGTCCGAACCGGTGGCATGGATCGTGCCAATCTGGCTCTGGCCGAGTATCTGGCAAAGACGGATGATAAATCGAAAGTGCATCTCGTAGGCCATCGGATTTCAGAATCTCTATGGCAATTTCCCAACATTAAGTTCCATAAAGTTCCGAAACCTTTGCAGAGCAACTGGCTTGGCGAGCCTTTGCTGAACCTGTACGGTAAATCGGTCGCCCGCCGGTTACAACAACCATGCGTGATCGTAAATGGTGGGAACTGTCGAACGAATCTGACATCCATCAACTGGGTACACTACGTTCATGGATCTTGGGATCCGTCCGCTCCTGATAAGTTCAAATCGTCGTTTCTCAGTCATTCCAAGCAAAGAATCTCACATCAATCGGCGCTTCGTCACGAGCGTATTGCATTAAGTCAGTCACATTTGATGATTGCGAATAGTCATCTGACAAAGCGGCAAATTGTGAATATTTATCAGATTGATCCATCACGTATCAAGGTGGTTTATTATGGGACGGATTCAGAAGAGTTTTCGCCTGTCACACCGGAAGAACGTGAGTTAGCCCGATCGGACTTGAATCTCGATCAAAACCGGCCAGTGATTGTATTTGTGGGAGCCTTGAGCGACTCACGCAAAGGCTTTGATATTCTGTACGATGCCTGGGAACGTGTTGGACGTAAATCAGGATGGGATGGAGAGTTGATCGTGGTAGGATCGGGAAAGTTGGTGAGTTATTACGAGTCCCTTCAGAGGTCGGGAAGTGGCCCTAAGGGGATCCGTTTTCTGGGATTCAGAAACGACGTGCGGAAAATTCTGGCAGGATCAGATCTGCTCGTAAGTCCAACCCGCTACGAAGCCTATGGACTCAATGTGCATGAGTCTCTGTGCCGCAATATCCCGGTTCTGGTGAGCCCATCCGCTGGAGTGGCGGAACGATTCCCCAAGTCTCAGGCAGATGATCCATTCCAGATGACTTTGGATGGTCATAATCTCGCAGAGAAATTGATTCACTGGCGGAATCATCAGTCAAAATACGCTGAAAAAGCCACACAGGCAGGCGAGATTCTGCGTAAGTATTCATGGGACACACAAATGGAATCATTGATGACGTAAATCCCTTCCCAGCCCTGGATTTACCTAGCCGGTCTTGGCGCTAGCCCCGGTTAATTTGACTTAGATTTATCTAGCCGGTCTTGGCGCTAGCCCCGGTTAATTTGGACTTGGATTTGGATTTACCTAGCCGGTCTTGGCGCTAGCCCCGGTTAATTTGAATGAATCCATTCCCTGATCACGCCGAGAAGCCAAATCCCGCTCAAGTCAGGGTATATGGCCATAATCCTATACTATTTACAAGAAGTTATTCCCCCATTAAAACGATATTAATTACATCAATTCAATAACATACAAGATGCCCTGAATCACCAATAATTCCAATAATAATTGCAAATAAACCATAAAACAAGCGACCTTTCATCGCAAAGATGTTACAATACACATTCGAGACCAGTGCAAAATATAGGTTGATATCCGTTGGTTGATTCAGTCAGTTTGGTCTTGGTTGCGATGCTCTTTGTTGGTGAATTGTTTATCCGGGGGTCCTGGCGAACTCATGACCAGTTCAATGCGTGTGATGCATCTTGGAAAATTTTATCCACCGGCACCGGGCGGAATTGAGTCGCTGGTGCGCGACCTGGCCATCGCTCAAAGCGATCACGGAATGGACGTTTCAGCGCAGGTTTTTCACCATGAACCCGGCCATCAAACGACTTCTGAAAATGACAGGGGTGTCCGGGTCGTCCGTCATGCCCGAACCGCCGGTTTTGCAAAGCTCGATTACTCGTCCAATCTCATCGACCAGATCCGCGATTCCAAAGCCGATATCCTCCACCTGCACGTTCCAAATCCGTCGATGATTCTGGCACTTCTGAAGGTCGGCCACAAGTTTCTCGATCAGACCCCGATTGTGGTGACCTACCATTCCGATATCGTGCGTCAAAAGCTTCGTGCTGCTTTCTTTAGACCATTTGAAAACCGCCTCTATTCCTATGTTTCCGCCATCTGCCCAACCAGCCCGATGTATGCGAACGGATCGCGATTTCTGAGAAATAATCGAGCTTTGATCCGTTCTGTCCCACTTGGCCTGAACCTGGATCGCTTTCTGAACCCAACTCCTGAAGATCTCAGGCAATCCAACGATCTGAAAGCGTCCGCTCAGGGCCCGATCTGGCTTGCCTGTGGCCGCCTGGTTTATTACAAGGGATTTCTCACAGCGATTCGCGCACTGGCCAGAACTCGTTCCGGTGGAGAGCTTTGGATCATAGGAACAGGGCCTGATCTGGGTGCCTTGAAAACCGAGGTCGAGAAACTCAATCTGACGGATCGGGTCAAGTTTCTTGGTCAGGTCCCATCCACAGTGCCTTACTATCATGCAGCAGATGCGTTCTGGTTTCCTTCAAATGCACGCAGCGAAGCGTTTGGACTGGTTCAGGTCGAGGCCATGGCCAGTGGATGCCCGATCATCAACACCAGCATTCCCAACAGTGGTGTGGCCTGGGTCAGTCAGAATGATCTGACCGGCTTCACAGTCCCCGTGGATGATCCGGAAGCTCTGGCACAATCTGCCGACCGGATAGCAAGCGAACCTCTTACTAGAGAACGGCTTGCAATAAACGCTCGCCGAAGGGCTTTCGATCAGTTTGATATCCGGGTTATGGCTCGCCGAAACGCTCAGGTCTATGACGTCGTTCTTGGTCGATCATCCGCAGAACCTTCAACGGAGATGGAGAGGCTCGAAAAAGTGCTGCCTTCAAGCTATGTCACGGTTTCAGGATGATCTGAATGGAAACAGAATCGGTTTAGAATGTGGAATTATGGGTAAAGACGACCTCTGTTTACGTGACAAGAAAAGAACTTAAAGATGGTTGTAAATTCCAAAGATTTTCTGAATTCGTAGAAGTTCTAAACGTATATATAAATTGGTGATATACATCTCGCAATACAAAATCTAAGGAAACACTTATCCCAGTCTCTGAGAGATCCGGAGCGACTCGCGACATACTAATATGCAAGGTTGTTCTGCCAAGGCCCCACCTGGCAGAGACTTTTCACATATTTGGCCAGGCCCGTCAATTATCGGCGGGCCTGGCTGATTTGATCTATGGACGGAGACTTTCGATGCTCTATGTTACTCTATATGCAGGACTTGGAGTGGCTATTCTGTTTGGCGTTTATCTCATCACAGGACCGTTCCGTAATAACGACGATATCTATTGGTGATCTTCTCTGGGCCGATCAAGTTGTCAGGTCAGATCGTTTGCTTTTAAAAGTACTGAAAACAGTTACTAGCCACTGTCACTTGTCATAGGATATAGATAAAATAGTTGACACAGGGGGATATCAAACGGTCGCCATGCGAGTCAGGGTGCGATGATGCTTGATTATATACCGGAAAGTCATGCCAGAGTTCTGATTAAGATAATTACCACGGAGCTTCACCGGCACCCTGGGATTGACTGCAGGAATCAGACAG
>CAMCFM010000362.1 GCA_945874095.1 Candidatus Kuenenia stuttgartensis | reverse complement strand
CCGCCACGGAGCATGTAGGCGGTCCAGTTTGTGAGGAATCCCTGACGGTTCAGGTTCCAGTATTTTGTGAGGGTGGGATCCAGGGCCGATTCGCCGGCTGTCATTTCGCGAATAAATTCAGGGAATCGGCGGGGCTGGGTGGATTTTAACCAGTCTATCAATGAATAGGATAATGGGAGGGTGACTTGCGGTGGGAGCTGGTCTTTTAAGAACAGGCCAGAGCGTTGATCCCAATCGCCTGAGAGCTTGCGGGGGCCGAGTTCTCTGGCTTGATTTCTGAGGCTGGTGTAATAGGAATCGTCGCGGTCAAATTCGCGGGCTTTGACATATGCAAGACCCATTTTCAGCCATGCTGGGGCTTTTGGATAGGATTCAATCGCAGATTGAGTCAACGCAAGTGCCGCCAATGCATCAGCCGATTGAAATGAAACTTCAGCTTCAGCCTGTTTTTTATTCTTGACGGATTTGGATCGCGACTTCTTTGGAGTCATGGGTTCGAGCGATTCCGGTTTGACCAAAATGGCCATGATCGGCCAGGAGCCTGTCAAACGACCGATCACCGGGCTTGATGTATCCGTGGATTCAAATCCATTCTGTCGCTGAAATTCCACGAATTCGGCCGGTTTTAGAAATACAAAAAGAAGAGTTCTGCCCTTGTTTTGAAGAGGGTGATCGGCGGGCGGTTGCAGTAATTCCAAAAGCTCTGTCCGAGCCTTTTCAAGGCTTCCCAGAAGGCTTTTGCGAAGTGTCGAATCGGTGACACCCACGGTGGCAAAATGATCGCTGGTTGCAATGGTTTTTGCATCATCTTCGGATTGAGTCGGGCGAATTCCTGCCATGATCCGGGCCAGTTCAGCGGTCTCGGTTTTCAGGCGATCGTCGGTCGAGAGTCGGGAGAGACGGTCGCGAGTCATCCGTTCCGGAGTCCATGCCAGACTTGCGATTGTAGATGAAGCGGACTGGCCGTCGTCGAGCTTTGCGCCGGCAGAGACCCATTGGGCGATGGTTTCAATGGTGGTGTCAGCGAGCGGACGGCGGCCGTTCGGCATCTGGGGTTGTTCGTCGCCCCTGATGTGGCGTACCAGAAGGCTTTCGTCGGGCTTGCCGGGCTGAATGACAGGGCCGGTTTCACCGCCTGTGGTGAGCTTGGCTGGAGTCATCATGGAGAGACCGCCACGTTTGCGGGTATCGTCGTGACATTCAATGCAATTCGCCACCAGAACGGGAGCAATATCGCGGCCAAAGAGAATCGGGGGATTACCAGATGGGCTTGCTGTGGTTTGAGCGTTTGCCAATACGGGAGAAAACGCGGGAAAAGCGATGAGTATTTTTCGTAATGATTGATAAAAACTGATAGGTGTCATGGTCGTGATTGATTTTGAATGGAGAGTCCAAAGTGAGAGTCGTCAGGCTGCTCCATCATCATACGATCGAACCACATCCACTATCCAGAGATGATGGATCAGAAAGAGCTTGAGAGTGATTAAAAATGGCGAAATTCCATGAAACGGACTCGTCAGTCGATCAAAGCTGTGAGCGGCTCCTCTGCTGACTGATCTGCATGGAATCTGGCCTTGTTTCAGGGTCGTCAGTCTTTCTTGAACCTGACAAACTGGTGGCACTTTACGCAGTTGATGGTGAGCTGGGTAAAGCCGAGAGTCACACCGTCGATACTCTTTCTTTCAGCCGCTTTCGAGAGGTCGTCGCACAGTCTCTGAAAATCAGTGGAATAGGTCAGATATTCTTGAACGCTCGGGATTTCGGCCACTTCCCACTCGGCCGCCAGTGACATGGCTTTAAGCGCCTTGGCGTTGGACTGGATCTTATCATAGTTCTCTGTGGTGAGCGCTTCGAGCAAATTTTTGGAATATTCGAGCTTCATCTTCATAAAAGTCGACCGCTTGGCTTTCCGGCCAATCAGATCGTCCTGCTGGGCCTGAGCTTGATAAACAATGATACCAGATGCGGTTAGAACTAGTGCCAGTGCTAGCCGGGAGATACTTTTCCAATGGATGCGGTTCATGGGAATTGCCCTTTCGTCCTGTAAAAGTCATCAGCGAGAGACTTGAAAAAGAGGCGGTTGCCCGCCCCTCTGAATACGAACTTCTATAACTTATTGTAGCCGATCCGCCGATCAGGAACAGCGGGTTGCGTCTAAAATTGGATAAATCCCTCCTGAAGTCCACCGTTCCGGATCAGGCCCGGATCAGTCTCCGAAGGATCAGGGAAGCGTTTTGACCGCCGAAACCGAAGCTGTTGGTGATGGCTGTATCCACCTTCCGCTCTCGGGCAATGTTTGGGACATAGTCAAGGTCGCAAGACGGGTCGCGGGTCGTTTGGTTGATTGTCGGAGGAATCACGCCCATGTCCAAAGTGATCGCCGTGGCGGCTGCTTCAAGGGCGCCGGAGGCGCCGATCAGGTGGCCCACCATCGACTTCTGGGAACTCATCGGGATCTGGCCGGCTCGGTGACCGAACACTCGCTTGACGGCGTTGGTCTCCATAATGTCGTTCAGACGGGTGGATGTCCCGTGGGCGTTAATGTAGTTGATATGGGCAGGATCGAGCTTGGCTTCCCGCAGTGCAGCGTGCATCGAAAGAGCCGCTCCCTTGCCTTCCGGCTCAGGACGGGTGATCCCATAGGCATCGAACGACGACCCATAGCCAGTCACTTCCGCATAAATCTTGGCCTTGCGGCGTTTGGCTGACTGGAGGCTTTCGAGCATCAAAACAGCGGCCCCTTCGCCCATCACAAAGCCGTCTCGCTCGCCGTCGAACGGGCGGGAAACTTCGCCTGGAGGGCGGTCGCTGCCGCTCACCGTCTTCATGGCGTCATAGGCCACCAGCATAAGCGGATCAAGTCGGCTATCGCAGCCACCGGCTAGCATATAATCGGCATCGCCCCGCTGGATCAGACGAAACGCCTCGCCCACAGCCTGAGTTCCTGCGGCACAGGCCGTCACAATCGTATTATTCGGCCCCATCGCCTGATGCAGTATCGACATATGAGCGGCCGCCATGTTCGGCAAATGCCTGAGCAGCCAGAGTGGGAAGATCGACTCAGCCTGGGCCGACGCATATCGCCCCAGATCAAAAACGCCGTCCTCGCCCATGCTGTCGGATATCGGCCGGGCCAATTCGCGGATTTCCATCGGCGTGATGCCGGTGCCCATACAGATCCCAAACCGTTCGGGAACGAGTTTTGAGGTCTCAAGCCCGGAATCGTCCACCGCCAGAGCAGCTGCCCCGACTGCGAATTTTACCGCCCGACTCATCACCTTTTCGCTCTTCCGCTGATCGCCCAGATAGGGCACAACGTCGAACGATTTGATCTCACCAGCGATCTTGATGCGATGACCACTGGTGTCGAATGATTCAATGCGAGACACTCCCGAACGACCCTCGAGAATCGACTCGGTGAACGCCGTCTTGCCAATTCCATTTGGCGCCACGATACCTAGTCCTGTTATCACCACGCGACGCATGGGTGTGACTCGCCTCAAACGGGAGTTGACTCATTTTACCAGAAATTGGAATTTGAGCCGGACTCGATACCTCTCATAGATGCCGTCCAGGTCGCTGTTCGACCCCGTTCTTTCGCAGACAACGCAATTCACTCAGGCGGTGTTTATCACTAGAATGAACTCATGCTGCCTAGCTTCCCGATCTTCACTTGAGTTTACTCCCTATTACGTCAAATTCAAACGATCCCGTAGAAATTTCCGAAAGATCCTTCTCTATATCACCGACCTGAAGTCTGCGTAATCATCAAAATTAGCATGCATCACCCAGATTAACCAAGTTAGAGCCATCGCCGGATCTTTCCGATCCATCTCGAAAAACCTCGGATCTTTTCCCTCAAATCTCTTCTTCCAACTGTTAGACTCGTTTTCAGGACTCGCGAGACTCGCACACCTTTTGTTATGATACTTCTGGTTCCGGCGAAATTCTGAGAGCAACGGGCACCAACCCAACTGGCTCTCTACTATCGGAACTCGAGCCGATTTCTGATCCTCCCAATTGTGCAGATGGGCAAAGTGACATGGCGATTTTGACTCTTGCAGAGCGTTCCAAACTGATTGCTCCCTCAGCGACTCTGGCCATGGGTGCCGCCGCCAAAAAGCTCAAAGGCCAAGGCGTCAATGTCATGGACTTTGCACTCGGCGAACCGGACTTCAACACCCCCCTCAACATTCAGGAAGCCGCCATCAAAGCCATGAGGGATGGCCAGACCCACTACACACCCCCTGCCGGGATGCCTGAACTCCGCGAAGCTCTGGCCGCCCACTACACCAGCCGTGGCCTGCCCACCAAAATGGCTCAGGTGATCGTCTCCAACGGCGCCAAACATTCGATTCACAATGCACTTATGGCCGTCACAGGTCCCGGCGACGAGGTCATCATTCCTGCCCCTTACTGGGTCAGCTATGCCGACCTCGTTCGACTCACCGGAGCCACTCCCGTGCTGGTCGACTGCCCTGAAAGTCAGGGCTTCAAGATGACCGCCCAGCAGTTCCGCAATGCCGTAACTCCCCGCTCCAAGCTCTTGATGATCAACAGCCCTTCGAACCCTACCGGCTCCGTTTACACCAAAGCCGAGATGGAAGCCCTTGCCGACGCTGTGCTTGAGACCAACGTAGGCGTTTTGTCGGACGAAATCTATGAGGCCCTGACCTACGGCGACGCCCAGTCCTACATCTTCTCCACTCTTCGTCCTGGTCTGGCCGACCGCACCATCACAATCTCTGGCGTATCCAAGTCTTATGCCATGACAGGCTGGAGGATCGGTTGGTCCGTTTCCCCCGAATCGGTCGCCAAGTTCATGGGCGATTTGCAGAGTCAGGAGACCTCCAACCCATGCTCTGTCAGCCAATGGGCCGCTCTGGAAGCCATCAATGGCCCTCAGGACGACGTGGCCAAGATGAAGGCCGCGTTTGTCGAGCGCCGGGCTTACGTTCTGGAACGCATTAAAACTCTTCCAGGAGTGACTTGCGTACCACCGGACGGCGCCTTTTATGCCTACATGAACGTCTCCAGCCACTTCGGCAGAACCCTGGGCGGAGTTCTGGTGAACGACTCCAC
>CAMCFM010000361.1 GCA_945874095.1 Candidatus Kuenenia stuttgartensis | reverse complement strand
TTGCTGGATCAGACGCTGGTGCTCTGTCTGGGAGAGTTTGGCCGGGCCCCGCGAGTGGCTCTTGAGTCGAATTTTGCAGGTGCCATGCCGGGCAGAAAGCATTGGGCCAACGTCTATTCGATGGTCGCGGCCGGTGCAGGGGTCTCCCGGGGTGCCGTTTTGGGGGCATCTGACAAATTTGCAGCGTATCCAACCACAGAACGTTATGGCCCATGGGATGTGCATGCCACAGTGGCTGCAGCACTTGGGGTGGATCCAGCAATGGAATATCACGACCGCCTCGCCCGCCCATTCCGCCTGACCCTGGGCCAGCCGATCGTTGGGCTTTATCGCTGACGTGGCAGACGAGAAATCACTTCCGGATTTCGGGTGATGGGGCTCCAGCGGAGACATCTAATAATAGGTATGTCCGAAGGACATCCACAAACCGTGGAGACTGTGATCTTTGGGCTCCAGCGGAGACGCCAAAATGCAAGCCATCCCCACTTATCAGGCTTGAGTTGACTAGTTTGATATGGCATGGCATTTGTCGAGCACTGATGAAATATCAACTCCGATTCATGCAGCACTTTTTAAACTTCTTGCCGCTACCACATGGGCAAATTGAGTTTCGCCCGAGTGGCGAGCCGATATCAGCTGTATTCTGATTTTTCCTGATGGTCTGGCTTGCTGTATCCCGGTATTCAACCGTTGGTAGGGCTTTGTCTTTAAGGCATGCACGAATAATCGGAGCTGGATCAAAGTGTTCATCGGTTTCATTAGGATTTGTCGACTCAGCGAAACCGTTGCTCAGATTGTCAATTTCGTCTGCTGTCATCACACTAACAGGCAGAGCTGCTCCGCATGCTGTTGAAAAACCGTCGAATTTCAATAAACGTGATGCAAAGACCAAGCCTGGTTTATTAGAGTAGCCTAAGGTTAAGTCCACGATTAATGAAATTTCCTGCGAGTACAAGTCTCGCACTGTCATGCCTAGACCACGCTCTGTCGATACCACGACGAACATCGAGTAGATTGCATTTTGCATCGCTTTAAGGCAAGTCATTTCATCTGATTCTGGATCGGGTGGAAAGTCGATCAGATATTGATCGATTGCATTGCGTCCATTTCGTCGTAAATCATACAGGCAGTAATCCACCAGGACGGGGCGTTCATTTTCAGCTAGCAAGTCGAAAGACCCATTACGCAGGAGCCCGATCTTTCTCCCGCCTTCCTCCATTAAATTTTTGGAAAGACCTGCAGCTATTTTGATGCTGGTATCCCGTCCTATCTGCATCATCCGCTTATATCGAGAAATCAGATCTTCAAGGTTTGGAATGGTTGACGTAACATTCTGTTTTGGAGTGAGATCAGTCGAACTCATGGGAAAATCCCTTGTTTTATTGCTAGGAATTGCGGACTTCAGGTCGTGTATTCCGGCGAGAAAGATTGCATTTGAGGCATGTTTGGTGATTTGACGATTCTAACTTGTCTCGGCATAAGCTTGAAGTATCTACCAGAAATAACCGGCAGAAATCTTTTGTGGCAATCCAGTTGAGGTTCTGTTAGGTTCGTATCTTCAACAATCTTGGACTTTTGCCTGTTCTGGAGCTGAATCGTGAATCGATATGCTTTAAACGCAATCACTGGAATGGTTTGCGTCTGGCTTTTTTCTGGCGTACAAAGCCTGGATGCTCAGGTGAAAGATGACGGAAAGCTCAATATCATCTGTTTTGGGGCTCATCCGGACGATGCGGAATACAAGAGCGGTGGGGTCGCTGCCCTTTGGGCCAAGGCCGGGCATCGCGTCAAGCTGGTTTCTGTAACAAATGGGGATATCGGTCACTGGGCCATGGCCGGCGGCCCTCTGGCAAAACGTCGAACCGCCGAATCTGGTCTGGTTGCAAAACGTCTTGGAGTCACAAGTGAGGTTCTCGATATCCATGATGGCGAGTTGGAACCAACGCTTGAAAATCGAAAAAAGATCACCCGTCTGATTCGCGAATGGAATGCCGATATTGTGATTTCACACCGCCCCTGGGATTACCACCCTGACCATAGATATGTCGGAGTGCTGGTGCAAGATGCGGCGTATATGGTTCAGGTGCCTCATTTTTGCCCGGACTCGCCACCATTAAAATCCAATCCTCTGTTCCTTTATTCAAGCGACCGATTTCGCAAGCCTTATCCGTTTCAGGCTGATATTGCAGTTGCAATTGACAGCGTCATGGAACAAAAGATTGATGCCCTGATGGCTCTGGAATCGCAAACTTTTGAGGGAGGTGCTCTTGGCAGTCAAGCGCAGATGGAAGCAGCACCTCCAGCAAATCAGCCAGAATTAAGGCGTAAATGGCTGAGTGATCGCTGGTTGGCACGAAGCACTTCGGAAGCCGACCTGTTTCGTGGATCACTCCAGAAATGGTATGGCGAAGATAAGGCCAAGCAAATCAAATATGCTGAGGCTTTCGAAATCTGCGAATATGGCCGGCAGCCAAAACCTGAAGAGATCCGCAAACTTTTCCCGTTCTTTGGACCCTGATCCCAAACAGCGAACGAGTCGGGCTGAGCTCGCAATTCTCCAGCATGAGCTAAATTTAAACGGACGCCCATGAGTTTTAAATCAAAAACACTCGGCCCAGATCGGGCCGAGTGTTAAATTAATCTTCGTTAATATTGGTTGATGGAAAATTGCTGTCAATTGCTATACATGGAGCTTTCGTTGACCAGTTCCATGCTGATTTCCATCAGGAGCTCTGGCGTACTTTCGTGGAAGCGGACATCTCGGCGGCGGAGGCCATCGTCGAGCCTTTCGGCGAATTCGAACATCTCAGGGGAGTCGATGCGCCAGGCCACTTCTGCGAGTTCGCTGGGTGAGAGTTGGGCCAGGCCCACTCCGAGCCGGTCGAGCTCCACTTCAAGCCGCAATGCCACTTCCCGCATTTGGTCGTGGCTTTGACGCGAGCCGCCCAGCAGAGTGCCATTCGGCAAACGTGTGACACGCTGCACCGAATCAATGGCATCGGTGGCCAGGCCCACCATTGCGGCTCGAATCGGACGTGTTCGCCCTTGCGGCTCATTTGTCATGGATTTTGCCCTTCCGACCATAAGTTGAGATTTGCGGTCCACATGGAGAAAGTGGTCGGGCGGCTTTTGAACCGCCCCGAAGAGCCAGATGAAAATTGGCTCGCCGCTTGATGAGAACAGTTCTGGTATCGGCCAATGGCCAATCCGTCAATCATTCCCAATCACCCAGCTTCTGGTCGTTCAGGCGTCACCCCCCTTACGACCCGCCCAGGATGTCGCGAGTGGTACTTCTTGCCAGACGATATGCCGTTCGAATCGTCATGGCCCGACCATCAATTTGATCTTCACTGTAAAGTCTGCCCTCGGAGACGGGCAAACCAGCCAGCGCCAGAGTCAGTGGCAGAAGTTCGATGAACTGGCGATACTTTTGCTGAATCTCCGCAGGTGTCGCCTGAGCGACCGGAGCCGTGACCGGCGCGGAGCTTGTCTGATATTCGTCTGGACCTGTTGGGTCGATGCTCATGGAAGTCACCGTGAAAGTAGGGAGGGTAAATTGAGTGCGACCCTGCTGGCCACTGTCAGTGAGTCCGTCAGAATCCTGCACGGGATCAGTTGACAAAAAGTCGGCAAAGTACATAGAATCTATCATATATGAGAATACAACAAGAGCGGGATCAAGAAAAGTCTTCCTTCCAACAAGACGATCACACAAATACACAGGTTATGGCTCCACCAGATTCGCCATCAGGCTCATCAAATTCTCCGGCTCTCGCCGAAGTCAAATTTGAATCGCTCGGCCTATCAAAGCCGATGCTCAAAATTTTAGCCCGTCGTGGCTATACATCGCCCACGCCCATTCAAAACGAGTTGATCCCACACGCACTACTGGGTCGTGATGTGATCGGGCAAGCCAAAACAGGCAGTGGCAAAACCGCAGCCTTCGCCATTCCTCTATTGGAGATGCTGGAACAATCCTCGAACGCGCCACAGGCCATCATCCTGGCCCCAACGCGCGAACTTGTCCAGCAGATCGTGACCGAGATTGAAAAGTTGATTCAGGGCCTGGACGTTAAAGTTCGTGGCCTGTATGGGGGCGAACCAATCGTCCGTCAACTTCGTTCACTCGAACGTGGTGTGGACATTGTGGTGGGAACCCCTGGCCGGGTGATGGATTTGCTCGAGCGTCGCGCCCTTGACTTGAACGAGGTTTACCACGTCGTTCTGGACGAAGCTGACCGGATGCTCGACATCGGTTTTCGCGACGACATTGAACGTATCCTCAGAAGCGTTCCCGACCCTCACCAGACACTCCTGCTCTCAGCCACCCTGTCTGACGACATCCGGTTTCTGGCCCGAAAGTACATGCACGACTCGATTGAGCTGAACCTCTCGCGTGACGAGATGTCGGTCGAGTCCATCAAGCAGTATTACATCACAGTGGACCACGATAAAAAGCTCGACCTCTTGCAACACCTGTTGCAGAAGGACCAACCCCGCCAGTGTATCGTGTTTACACGTACCAAACGCGGTGTCGAAAAATTGGGTCAGCGACTAGGCCGTAAATTTGGAGGAGTGGGCCTGATTCACGGCGACTTGGCCCAACCGGCCCGGAATCGCGTGATGGCTGGTTTCCGCCAGGGGCAAGTCAAGATTCTGGTCGCCACCGATGTGGTCGGTCGTGGTATCGACGTGGAAGGCATTAGCCACGTCTTCAACTACGACATTCCGGAAGATCCGGAAAACTATGTTCACCGGATTGGCAGAACTGGCCGGATGGGACGCGATGGGGTCGCTTATCTGTTCGTATGCCCAGATGAAGGCGATCCACTGACCAACATTGAAATGTTGACCGGCAAACCGATCCCGAGCTTCAAGCTCGACGGTTTTGTGGCCCATACACGTCGGGCTCCCGACCAGCGCGAATATAAGGAAGTCTATCGGATCGGATTCTGATCCTGATCCTTCAGATTCCCAAACGCCAGCCTTTCAAGGGCTTCCCAACGGGATCGATCCAAAGCCTGCCATTCTGGTGGGCACTTTTTTTGCGCAGATTGGGACTTCGCCCATAAAGGTTCCAATCGCCTGTACCAGATCCGTGC
>CAMCFM010000360.1 GCA_945874095.1 Candidatus Kuenenia stuttgartensis | reverse complement strand
ATGTCGGGGCGGTCAAAGGCGTAAGGTTCGGCCATGGCCAGCCAGAGTGCTCTTTCGAATTTTTCAGCCATCCAGGCGTGAATGATGAATTCGCCGGAGACTCCCACGGAACCGAACCGCTGGTCGTCGAAGTAGTTCGGAACACCTTCACGAACGATGGCTTGCAGAACTCCGCGAATCTGGTCGGCTTTGTCCTTGGTCAAATCACGCAGACGGATCGTGAACTTGTTTCCCCGGAAGCCAGATGGCCCGTATGGGACGTTGATAAAACCCATCGGTTCGAGCCGAAACCGGCCCTCTTCCATCGAATTTCCAGGCCCATTCGCAATCGAGATATACTGGATGGTCTGAGCATGCTTATCCTTTAAGCCACCGTGGGATACGGCAGAGGCAGGCAGATTCCAGCGGCGTTTGATCACCTCAAGGGCCTCGATCGTACCAAGTCCTGATTTGCTCAGACGATACATTCGAAATCGACCATGCGAGAGCATCTGGATGGTTGGGAGTTCTTCGACCTGGAAATCATCCGGGCGACTTTTGACTTTCATGATACGTTTTCCAGTTCGATTTTTTGACGGACAAGTTTGATGGTGGCCTGAATTTCGATATCGACAGCTTTGTGGGCCTGCCGGACATCAATCAGAAACAGAAAGACACCGATGATCATATTTCCGAGTATTCCAAGGAAAAGAATGATCGTGAGCGGATAGAGTTTCCAGAGCATGAGACGCTCAATGAACAGAATGCCGATCAGCAAAGTGAGCAGCAAAATCGAGACTCCGATGCAAAGCATGGAGGCTTGAATGACCCGGACCCGTTCCCTCAGCATGGTCAGTTGCCGGCTGGTTTGGAGGATCGCATCGGAGGCCGATTCTTCACGCACTTCCCGGGCCATTCGCCTGAGATTGGTCATGATGAACTGGAACCGGTTTGTCAGGGCACTCAATATCATCCCAAGGGTCAGGGCGAGGGCCGATGGCCCCATGCTGAACTGGAATATACTCAGAACGGTTTGCCAATATTGAAGATCTTCGGGATTCATCCGCACTTTCTGCGTTCCGTCGCCAGACTGATTGACTAAACTCAGCGTTCAATATAACGTAAGTTCATGAAAAACAACGATGAATTCCCAAAGCTCACGATTCTCCCCGACTTTTCACCGCCTCCTCAGCCTCGTCTGACGAACTCCGAAAAGTACGGCAGCCTTTACTGGATGGGGATTACAGGACTCATCGCATCGATCCTGCTCGTCAGTTGGTTTGCAGTAAATTTATGGATGATGCGGGATGTCTGGCAAGCCATATACGTACTTCATGATGCCGATAGTGCCGTTGACGCAAGAGTTCAGGCCTCTGAATTTCTAGCCTCAGATCCCCGAATGGAACCTTCCCAGATCCAGCCGATGATTTTTCGTAAGTCTCTACCCGAGAAGGCCAGATACATTCTGGCGGAACATCTGGACAAGGCTCTTTCCGCCAAAGATGCGGGCGAAATGCTCCAACTGCTGTCGACAGAAGGCCCTACAAGCCCGCCCAACTGGCTCAGAGGCCATCTGGCCAGGCTTGCCGTGATCACTCTCAAGCCAGATTCCACGTTTCCAGTCACAACCTTGACAAAATTCATCGCTGATCCCGATCCGGTCGTGGCCGACTGGGCCGCTTTTGGACTCGCCAGATGCTTGGATCCCAAAGCCCGTCAGGTCGGTCTGGATCGACTTGATCAGAGAGCCAAGTCAGGGTCGTCCTTGGCGACCAATCTCTTGATTGCAAAAGATGGGGCATCCGTGACTTCGACCGTTGCTCTCAATCAAGCCATCAAGGCCATGAGGGCTGAAACATCTCAAAATAAATCGGTTGCGCCGATAGATTGACTTCGATTGACCAGCACTTTTTTTGTTTAAAAAAGTCATAGCAAAAATCGCGGTCAAGGCTCTCGGATTTGTGAAGATTGACTAAAGTTTCAGGAATCAATCAATGACAGGCAGTGAATTCTCCGAAGAATTTGATAGAGATTGTCACAAGTGATGATCAGGCAAGGTGTGCCAGTGGAGTAGTCAGATGGGGATTCCAATCCAGAAAATACTTTGGGCCAGAATTTTGGTTGCTGTACCATGCCTATTTTTTGTACCCCAGGCTGATGGTCAAGACGTGTCAGAGGCGAAGCTCTCTAAAGTTCTTGAAAGGCTTGACGCTCTGGAGAAGGAGAATCGCGAACTCAAGTCCAAACTTGAGACTGTCAAAGATGCTCAGCCTTCCACGGGTGAATTATTGCAAAGCGAAGTGGAATTATTAAAAAAACGTCTGGAGGCGGTGGAGCTTGAAAAGAAGCAATCATCGGATACCACATTACCGCCACTTTTGAAGCCCGACCTGAACGAACAAACAGACTTGCCATCAGCAGTTGAAGGCTACCTGAGGCGTAGAGATGAGCAGATCAAGCAAGGGCTCGATCAGGATAAGCCCAATAAACGGTTTAGTGATGGCATCTGGAAAAACGGCACGTATTTCGAAACGCCGGATGGTGCATTCAAAAGTCATATTGGGGGCAGAATGGATTATGACAACACATGGTATTCCGTACCTGATAATATGCGATTTGGTTCGAATAATTCGCTTAGACTTTCAGACGGAACTGCATTTCGTCGATTGCGATTGCGCACCGACGGCACAATTTATACCAATATCGATTATGCCCTTGAAATCAATTTTGCAAACCTCCAGGACTTCGGAAATGCTGGCTCACCTCAGCTCAACGGGAGCGTGGGTGTTACCGATGCCTATCTCACATTTACCAAAAAACCGCTGTTCTTTGACAATATCCGGGTCGGCCACCAGAAGCCCTGGTTTGGCCTCGAACATACGACAAGCGACAACTATCTGCCTTATATGGAACGTTCGACGATGTTCGATGCGTTCGTGAATCGGTTTGACTATGTCAACGGTGTCTCAGCATTCGGCAACGTCTTTGATAATGATCGAATGACCTATGGACTAGGTTTTATGCGATCCGGTTCAAGTTCGGTCAATCCGTTCGGAATTGGTGTCGGTGACGGATCTTACGCCTATAATACGCGATTCACATTCCTGCCCTGGATCAGCGAGGACGAGACCGATTTCGTCCACATTGGGACATCTTACTTTTTCCGGGCACTCGATTTTAATCGGACAAGTCCCGGCGATCGCCCCTTGGTCAGAGCAGGTGCAGGCAACAATGAAGTGCCTAATGTGATCCAGACAGGGTCGTTCTACAGCTTCTCGGGGGCTCACAATTTCAGTCCTGAAATCGCAATTGTCAAAGGCCCTTTGTCCGCTTCTGCCGAATATTTGCTCGTCAATTATGCACATACTTATGTTGAAAAGGTCGGTACCAAAGGCAATCCCGGATATTTTCGCCCGAGTGGCCCAGCGAATTTTCATGGAATGTACGCTGAAACTGGTTATTTCTTAACCAAAGGCGATCATCGGAGCTATTCCAAGGCGACCGGCACTTGGGATCGAACCACACCGAAGCATCCATGGAGTGTTATATCCAACACAAATACAACTCCTGGAAGAGGGGCCTTGGAGCTGACAGCCAGGTATACTTATCTGGATTTGCTTTCAGGAAACCCGACTTTAACGACCAGTCAAGGGGCTCGTGCAGGTACCGAAAACGATATGACGTTGGGCTTGAACTGGTACTTAAATCCAAACGCCCGTTTCATGATCAATTATGTGAATACCTGGGTGAATTCAATCGACCCGTCCATCACTGGCAGATATCAGGGTCTTGGAATGCGCATGCACTTCGACTTTTAAATATAATTCTTCGCAAGGGTTTATTTGTTTATCGTGAATTATTGATGAAACTATCTCAATGTGTTTGACTCCTGCTCTACCATGATTTATCGTCAGTTCTCCGATGGCCAATTCTGAGTTCCCTACACTCAATGAGAGAGCATCAACCGTCATGTTTAATTCCGTCTTTTGGCAATCCGTAGCCGATTTACCGACTTTGACACTCATTTTTCTGGTCATGTCATTGATTGTTGCATTTGGATTTGAATTCATCAATGGGTTTCATGACACGGCAAATGCTGTAACAACAGTCATTTACACGCATTCACTCAAGCCGATGCCGGCTGTAATCTTTTCGGGATTTTGCAACTTCCTTGGTGTACTGCTGGGCGGAACCGCCGTGGCATTCAGTATCGTAAACCTCCTGCCTGTCGATGTTTTGGTTGACGAGAGTTCCGGTAAGGCATTGGTCATGGTCATTTCGCTTTTACTGGCAGGAGTGATCTGGAATCTGGGCACCTGGAGTCTGGGCCTGCCAGTCAGCAGTTCCCACACTTTGATTGGCTCAATTCTTGGTGTAGGCCTTGTGAACAGCCTGCTCACACGCGGTGATCTCTCTGGAGTAAACTGGACCAAAGCGACAGAGGTTGGTCTCTCGCTTGTTCTTTCTCCCTTGATCGGGTTTGGGCTGGCAGCCATGGCATTGCTCGCAATGAAAGCATTTATTAAGGATGAACTGCTTTTTACTCCACCAGAAGGCCAGCATAGTCCACCCACCTGGATTCGACGACTTCTGATCTCCACTTGCGGGGCAGTCAGTTTTGCACACGGTTCAAACGACGGGCAAAAAGGCATGGGTCTGATTCTGCTGGTTCTCATTGGCTTTATGCCAGGTTATTATGCTCTGGATTTAAACCATCCTGGCAAGGCGATTGAAGTCAAGTCAGGCGCAGAGTTTGTGTTACAGAATTTGCCTGAGTCGAAATTGCAGGAGAATCCAAAACTGAAATCTGATCTCGATCAAATTGTCGCAAGCCTCTCTGGCAAGTCGGATTTCTCCGAAGTTCCAGAGAAGGAACGATGGAAACTTCGTCAGTCCATGTTTGATTCGCGGCAGTTGATCCAGAAAATGAATTTGACTCCAGAACTTCAGTCGAAATTGACAGGCCCGATCAGAAACTTTACACACGCTCTCGAATACGTCCCATTCTGGGTCATTTTGGGAGTCGCTGTCGCCCTTGGATTGGGCACGACTATCGGATACGAGCGGATTGTGGTCACTATCGCCGAAAAAATCGGAAAGACGCACCTCACTTACGGTCAGGGAGCTTCTGCCGA
>CAMCFM010000359.1 GCA_945874095.1 Candidatus Kuenenia stuttgartensis | reverse complement strand
GTGACACCAAGCATCTCGAACCGTTTCTGAGCATCGCGGCTCGAGCCTTCGCCGATGGCAAGCATGGCGATCACGCTGGCGACGCCGAAGACGATGCCCAAGACGGTCAGGCCTGACCGAAGCTTATGCAGCATCAGGCTTTTCAGACCCATTTTCAGACTTCGCCAGATGCGACCCATAGCGACACGGCCCCCTTAGTTCGGCAACTTCAAACCAATCAGAAATCCATCATATATCTTAGTTGTATGCACTTACTGCGCGTTTGCCAATGGCCCACGGGCGCCGAGGCCGGCGGCAGCGGCATACATGCGCTGGGAGGGGCCGTCTTCGACAATCAAACCGTCACGCATACGGATGATGCGTTTGGCGTGCTCAGCAATGTCGTCTTCGTGGGTCACCATGATGATGGTCTTGCCGGCATCGTTCAGATTGCCGAGCATGGTCATGATTTCATGGCTCGTTTTGGTGTCCAGATTACCCGTGGCTTCGTCGGCCAGAATAATATAAGGATCATTGATCAAGGAGCGAGCGATGGCGACGCGTTGCTGCTGTCCACCGGAGAGTTGCATCGGGCGGTGGTCGAGTCGGTCGCCGAGGCCCACCATTGCAGCAAGCTGTTCGGTGAAAGCGTTTTGCTCTTCAGAGATCTCGCCTGACCCTTGATAAGTCAGTGGGAGCTGAATATTTTCCAGCACTGTGTACTGCTGAATCAGGTTGTAGGACTGAAAGATGAAGCCAATGTAGCGGCTGCGAACGTCCGAAAGCTCGTCGTCAGACATGTTTGCCACATCGTTATCACCCATGAGATAGATGCCGCTTGATGGTCGATCCAGACAGCCCAGCAGGTTGAGCATGGTGGACTTGCCTGATCCGGAAGCGCCCATGATGGCCACATATTCGCCTTGATAGAAGTCGACAGAGACTCCGCGCAAGGCGTGTACGATCACCGCTCCTGACTCTGGCCCCTGCCCCTTCTTGCCCATGATGTACGTTTTGCGTACATCAGTCAGGCTTACGATCGGGCGTTTGCCCTCCACCAAGGCTCTACTGCGGTAGAGCTCTGGTGGAACCTCAACATTGGAATAATCGGCATTCGCCAGCAGCTCACTCATTGTGGAGGGCCTCCACCACCGGGACGTCCGCCACCACCACCACCACCTGGCCCACCAAAACCGCCACCGCCGCCACCAAATCCACCGCCGCCACCGCTGGCGAACTGCTTGATCATGGTTTCAACCTGAGTGATCTGAGCAGGTGTCGCACCCGCCGTCTTCAGGGTGGCGGCACGATCTTCAGCAGAGCCACGGAAGACTTTCATGCGGTCTTCGGCTGGAATTTTCTGGAACAAGGCTGTCAGGGCCGGATCGGATCCGAACATGCCACCTGCTCCGCCTCGTCCACCCTTGCCTTTGGCCTTCTCTTTGCCTTCGGCCTTGCCCTTGGCGACATCGCCACCGGCTTCAGCTCCAGCAGATTTCTTGCCAGCAGCGCCCCACGACTTGCCTTTGCCCGATGCTTTGCCGGGGCCAACAAGATCGCGTTTTTCGACATCAGAGAGCAGATTCATCGGAGCCAGTGCCACTTCGTCGCCATCGGCAAGGCCTTTTTTGACCTCAATCAGCTGGTCGTTCGTGTCGCCAAGCTCAACTTCCACGCGTTTCCAGTCCGCGGCTTTCTTCACATAAACGGCATCTTTGCCGGAGACTTGAAGAATGGCCTGAACTGGCAGTGCGAGGACGTTTTCATACTCATTTATCAGAATTTCGACCTGGGCAGTCATGCCTGGCCGGAGCGCTGTGTTCGGCTTGTCGATGGTCACCTGAGTGGTGTAGACCTTGACGTCCGAGCTGAAGAAGCTGGCGGAGTCAGGCAGAGGGGCCACGGAGTCCACGGTTCCGTCGATGATTTCGCCGGGGAAGGCGTCGATCCGGATCCGGGCTTTAAGGCCTTTCTCCATGCGGTCAATCTGCGATTCGTGAACCTTGGTGTTCACCCGCATGTTGTTGATGTCCGGCAGCCGGAAGATCGGCTGGCGTTCACGCACCTGGGCACCTTCTTCGATCTGGGGCTGGTTTGAGCCACCAAATCGGCCTGGATCGTTGGCATAGACCACCAGCCCGTCGTTCGGGGCAAGCAGCTTACATTTTTCGATCTGGGCGGTCAGCTTGCTCTCTTTTTCTTTTTCAAGATTGAGAGTGGCTTCTTTGGCCAGTTCGTCTGACTTCGCCTTCTCGATATTCGAGTTCAGGTCGGTCAGCATCTTGCGTTTGGTATATTCCTTGAGAACCGTGATCTTGGTCTCGGCCTGTTCTTTAGAGAACGTGGCTCGCTGAAGGTTGGCTTCTTCGGCCACCTTCGCGGTTGAGGAAAGATAGCCTTTGCGGAACATTTCCTGAGACCATGAGAGACGATCCTTGGCCCTCAGCATATCCGTTTCGGCCAGAGCTTTTTCGCCTTCAGCCTGACGGATATCCTGCATATAGGTGCCCTGGATGTATTCATCCTTGGCAATTTCGGCCACTTCACGGGTCAGCTTGCTGTTGGCATAAGCCGCTTCGGCTTGCTGAACCGTGATTTTCTGGTTGGTCAGGGTATCTTTGAGGCCGGCTGAGTCGAGCTCGCAAACCAGTTCGCCTTTGCGGACCCGGGTGCCTTCAGGCAGAATTTTGATGATCGTGGTCGAACCTTCGACTTCGCTCATCGCATCTTCGTTCTTCGAGCTTTCGAGATTTCCGCGTTCTTTGACGGTGATGGCCAGTGTGCCTTTGGCGACCTTGTAGGAGACGACCTGGATCGCCTCCTTACCCATCATGGCTTTGATATCCGGTGCGGCAACCACACCAGAGCCAATCAGGGCCGCACTTGTGGCACTACCGAACAAAACCAGAGCCAGTAGTTTCTTGCCGAAGCCCATCGGCTTGCGGCGTGGCCCTTTTTTACTGGAGAGGCTGTCCATTGGGGGCAGCGTCAGGGCCGGTTGTTTCATCGGGTCCATCGGTCCTGACGGAGTAGATGGATTTGGGAGAGAAAAGTTCATAGAAGGCCTCCCATTCGTCGTAGGGCATGATTCCGAGGTCTCGGAATAATTGTAGTCGAAGTCCAAGGAATGTCACGTAGTTGGTGACCAGTGAGTTGGCAGAGTTGTTGAGCGACCCTGTTGCCCCGTTCAGGTTGTTAACTGTCACAGCCGTATCGGCTGTACCACCAGGGGCAAAAAGTTGTTCCTGCGATTGATCACGTTGGCGGAAGTTCAAGATCAGTTGCTTCTTGCCAATTTCGTATTGCTGGAATACTAATTGTAACTGACGAACGTTCGCACGGATAGACTGTTTCAACTGATCTTCGGATTGCATCAGTGCACGTCTCTGACGCTGGTAGGTGATCAGAGAGGACCGAAAGTTGTTCCGCTCCGCCAGCCGGATCAGGGGAAGTTCAGCGTTGAGCACCAGCGAGAATTGCTTGGCGTTGCTCATAAAGCCCATCGGATTGGTCGTGTAGGGCGAGGTGAAAACCTGGTTGGTCACACCCATGTTGAAGACGCCCTTGAGCGAATTGGCCTGCACCCGAATCTGACGCCAGGCGTCATAAAGCTGGGCCCGGGCATTCATCAGGTCAAGGCGGTTCTCAAGCCCGACACGTGCCGCAGCTTCAAGCAATTCCTCCTCACTATCGAATTTTTCTTTGACGATCACATCGAGAACCGATCGATCGTCAATCTTCACATCGAGCTCTTCGAGGTCAGGCAGTCGCCCGACAATCACGTCCAGCTCGGGAAGTTCCCGTTCCTTACGTACCGACCATTCGCGAAGTTCTCGAAGAAAATTTCTGTATGGTTGAATCAGCTCGATATCAGGAACAATCGGTGTGTCGGGGGGCAGCCCCATCTGCATCTTGAACAGGTCAAGCTGGGTTCGGTATGCAACCTGAGATTGCAGAAGCGATACCCGGGCACTCTGTAAAGCACTGTTCGTCTGGTCGACCTGCAATTGTGTCAAATTCGAGCCTTCACCACCCACCTGCTCTTCCTGAAGAGCCAGCACCGTCTCAAAGTTCGAAACCTGATTCCGGTTGTTTTCGATGACCATCAATGACTGAACCAGTGGCATGTATCCAACAATTGGATCCCCACCTACGCCTGTTGCCCCTGTGGTCCCGATGGCCAGGTTGGCTGCTCCGGAGGCCTGATTGCCAAGCATCATCCGGACGACAAAGTCCTGACGATATCTCGCAAAAGCCCGTACCTCATAGAGCATATTCCGTTCCGCCTGAGTCAGACCTTCCAGGGTCACGGCCCGGCCTCCACCCTTCAGGAACGGCTGAACAATCGAGATCGGAATCACCGATTGGACCGTTGGCTGAATCGGGTTCGAACCTGTCAGATTGAACACCGTCTGGCTCGCAAACGCGGTGACCACACTGGCACCTGACATGAACAGCTTGCCCACACCGGCCACCTGGCCCTGGCTCAGCACGCTGGCACCACCACCTGGGGCTTCCAGTGTTCGATACAGAAAGCTGTTGGCAAAGTTTGCCGGCGATCCACCGGCTCGTGTGGCCGTGGTTGGACTCAGACCTGCAAAGACTTGAGGCTCAAGATTGAACCTCTGCAAGGTCACGGAAAGTGCTGTGAGGTAAACATTTTCCAACCGGGTCTGATAGTCCCGGCTGTTCACCAGAGCCAAAGTCATGGCCTGGTCAGGTGTGATCAGATAGGGGCTGCTATCCCTTGGCAGACCTGCGGCCAGTTCCTGATCAAGCCCTTTGATTTTGGGATTGAGAATCTCCAAAAGTTTGTTTGTGGTATCGCCTGTATCGACGACACCGGCACTCGACGTGGCGGCATCAGCCGCAGTCGGCTTGGCTTCCAGTGCGTCAGGCAGTTTTGCTGACTCAGCCGGCTTGTCGTCTGTCGATGGCTTGGGAGCGGCTGGAGTTGTTGCCTGGGTTCGGATCAAAGTTGCGTCCACAGGAGGACGAACCGTGACCGGTTGGTCGAACGGCAGAGGAATTCCAGTCTTTTGGGAAGCGGCGAACTGGCTGACCATCGCACGTCTTTCCGGACTCACCGTGTCGAGCTTGACAGGCGAACCGCCCTTGAGTTGACTTGATCGTGGAATTCTTGTCGGATC